>JAJDET010000317.1 GCA_029259655.1 Planctomycetota bacterium | reverse complement strand
CGCCGGCGCGCGCGAGGAAGGCGCCCCAGCGCCGGTCCCTCGTGAGCCGACCGCCCTAGGCGGTGTCGGCGTGTTTCATGAGGTTTCTTCCGCCCGCCGGAGGCATCGCCGCGGGTACCGCGGCTTCACCGGTTGGTGTCGTGGTGCCCTCGGACGGGTCGCTTTCCACGGGTTGCAGGTGTCGGGGGGGCGGAATGCCTTCGCGATGCTTGCGCGGGCTGCGCCGCGCAAGCCAGGCGTCGGGAGGCGACGACCCGTGCGGGACGCGGGTGGGGGGCGTCGCAAGTGCGCACTCGCGCGCGGGGCACCGCGAGCCTCCGACATCCGTCCCCCCCCGGCACCCCCCCAGACCCCCGTCACCCCCCCCGCGACCCCACATTTCGGGGGCGCGGGGCCCGGGCCCCGACTAGAATCCCGCCTCATGGGCGACTGGAAGTTCGGGGGGCGCCAGGGGCTGTGCACGGAGTGCGAGCGGGCGTTCGCCGACGGCGAGCCCCTCCACTCGCTCCTGGCCCTGAACGAGGGCGCCTTCTCGCGCAGCGACCTCTGCGCGGGCTGCTTCGGCGAGCGCGAGCCCTCCGAGGACGTCGTGTACTGGCGAACGAAGTACACCGTCGTCGAGAAGAAGGGCGTCCAGCTCGACCTCGAGTCGATTCACGCCCTGTTCGGCGCCCTGGAGGAGCGGGAAGAGCGCGGCTGGCGCGAGCTCCGCTATCTCCTGTGCCTGATCCTCATGCGCAAGCGACGCCTCAAGGTCCTCGGCGTCCGGAATGTCGACGGCGACGAGGTGTTCGTCGTCCGGCGCCCCCGGACCGAGGACGAGAAGCTCGTCCACGTCTTCGACTTCAGCGCCGAACGCCGCGGCGAGCTGCGCGAGACCCTCCAGGCCATCTTCGATGGGGCCGACCTCGACGAGCTCGACCCCGAGGGGGCTCCCCCGGCCGCCGCCGAGCCGGCTCTCGAGGACGCCGAGGACGATGGAGGCGGTGGGGAGACCGCCCCCGAGCCCGAGAACGGCGCGCCCGGGACCGTCGAGGTCTAGGCCTCTACCCGGGGCCCGGACCCGGACGATCTCGTAGGGCCCCTCCGACCACAAGATGTTGTGGTTCCGCTCTGCCGGACCCCCGACCTGTCGTGGTCGGCGCGGAGGTTGTCCACACCGCCGAACCGTCGTAAGTCCTTTCAGCGTACCTTTTTCCGGAAACGGGGCGGTGTGGAGGGCGGTGGTGCCTATTATCTCGTTCGTGGCGGTTCGTGGCAAAAAGTGGGGATCTGGAGCGCTCCTGGTGAGCAGGTGGGAGAACGGGGATGTTCGGCGGTGAGTCGGCCCACAACCTCGACTCGAAGAACCGCCTGTTCATCCCGAAGCGGATCCAGGAGGAGCTTCCTCGGAACGACGAGGGCCACCGAACCTGCGTGCTCACCCGGGGCTTCGAGGGATGCCTGTTCCTCTTCAGCGAGCCCGGGTTCCAGGAGGTGCTGATGCGACTCGAGACTCAGCCCTTCGTCGGCAAGGAACAGCGCAAGATGCAGCGCCTGTTCTTCTCCAACACATACCGGGGCCAGCTCGACGGGAACGGGCGCCTGCTCGTTCCCGAGAAGCTCAAGGAGGTCGCCGGTCTGGAGCGTGAGGTCGTCCTCGTCGGGGTGGCCAAGCGCGCAGAGATCTGGAGCAAGGCGGCGTGGGAGTCCTTCGAGGAGGACTCGAGCGCCGACTTCGACGATCTCGACGGTGTACTTCGCGGAGACGGAAACGCGCCTTCGTCCGGCGCAACCTGAGTCCACAGAAGAGAAGGAGACCATGCTGGTCCTGGGGGGGATGCCCGTGGCCGCCGAGAAGAGAGACGCGCACCGCCCGGTGCTCGTGCGCGAGGTGCTGGAGCTCCTCGGGACAGGATCCCGGCTCCGCACTCTCGTCGACGCGACCCTGGGCGCGGGCGGGCACGCGGCCGAAGTCCTCGCGACCTTCCCGGATGTGCGCGTCGTGGGTATCGATCAGGATCCCGAGATCCTGGAGATCGCCCGCGAGCGGCTCGCGCCGTTCGGTGATCGGGCGAGCGTGCACCACGCACGGATGAGCGGGCTCTCCGACCTCCTGCGGGCGGAGGAGATCGGACGGCCCGACGCGATGCTCTTCGACCTCGGCGCGTCTTCGCTGCAGCTCGACACCGGCGAGCGCGGCTTCTCGTTCCTCGCGGACGGTCCGCTCGACATGCGCATGGACCCCTCGCGCGAGCGCACGGCGGCCGACATCGTCAACGACTGGGACGAGTCCGACCTGGCCGACCTCCTCTATTACGAAGGGGGGGAGACGCGCTCGCGCAAGATCGCCCGCGCCATCGCCGAGGAACGCGCGCGCGCGCCGTTCCTGCGCACCGCCGGCCTCGCGGACTCGATCGCTCGCGCGTGCGGCGGACGCGGCCCGCGCGGCGGCAGGATCCACCCCGCGACGCGCGCCTTCCAGGCCCTGCGTCGCGCGGTCAACGAGGAGGGGGAGGAGCTCCTGTCGGGGCTCGACACGGCGGAGGAGTGGCTCGCCGGAGACGGGCGCCTCGTCGTGATCTCCTTCCACTCCGGAGAGGACGGGGTCGTCAAGCGCTTCATGGCCGAGGGCGCCCGGCGCAGTCGCTGGGAGGTCCTCACCAAGAAACCCCGCGCTGCCGACGCCGACGAGGCGCGCGCGAACCCGCGCTCGCGGTCGGCCCGCGTGCGCGCCGCCGTTCGCGTTCGCGGTGGCGGCGTCGAGGCCGGGTGCCGGGGGATCGCGACGTGAGGCGCGCCGTCCCCGCGATGTTCCTGGGTGCCGCCGTCATCGTTCTCGGGCTCTTCACGATCTTCCTCTGCGCCTCCAATCGAACGCGCGGCGAGGAGCTCGACGTCCTCCACCGCGGGATCGAGAACCTGCGCGTGCAGAACGCCCGGTCGCGTGCTGCAACCCAGGGGCACGAGCCCGGCTTCGCAGTTCACGACGAGGACGAGCGGGAGATCCGGAACTGATGGCCTCGAAGAGCCTCTCGTCTGCTTCCGGCCTACGACCGCTCAGCGCGTTCGTCGTCATCGCGAGCACGCTCACCGCCGTCCTGATCCGCGTCGTCTACCTGGTCGCCACGAACGACATGGAGGGGCGGCGGCTCTCCGTCGTCGAGGAGCCGGGCACGGAGCCCGCCTACGGGATCGAGGACCGCGACGGTGCACCGCTCGCCGTGTTCCTCGAGCGGCTCGACCTCGAGATGTCGCCGTCCAGCATGTGGCAGGCGCACACGCCGGGTTACATGGCCGCGCGCATCGCGGACACGCTGGGTCCGGGCTACGAGAAGGAGGAGATCCTCGCTGCGATGTTCCCGGCAGAGGAGGGCCTGATCACGGTCGAGTCCTGGCCGCTCGACGCCCCGACGGCCCTGCAGGTCGATCGATTCCTGCGCGGCGTGGAGCCGTTCGAGCGTCCGGAGGGACTGCTCCCCGGGATCGGTATCGCCTCGCTCGAGGACGGCACCCACCGCATCGTGTGGGAGCCCGCCGTCCTGTTGTCGAAGACCACTCGTTCGACCTTCAGCAACGGTCGCGGCCCGCTCACCTGGTCGCGTCGGATCGCCGACGGGCTGGGCGACGCGGTCCTCGGTCCGCTGCCGGACTCCGCCAGCGAGCGCGAGCGCGCGAGGCGTCGGGAACGCGTGTGGGCCACCTTGATCCCCGCCGGCTGGAAGCGCGTGGTGCTCGACGTACCGCCCGAACGCGTCATCGAGCTGGCGGACGTCCTGCGCATCGAGGGCGTCGAGTCGCACCAGATGTGGTTCGAGCGTGTCCGCGAACGCCAGTACCCCGCCGGCGACTTCCCGGTGCTCGGCCACTGGGGGTTCCTCGACGAGGACCAGAAGGCGCCGCTGCCCTACAGCGGACTCGAGCGTCTCTGCGACCGGGTGCTCGCAGGGGACGAGTTCGCGTTCATCGACCGCTACTCGTCGAGCTATTCCTGGCGTCGGGAACGCCCCGCGCGCCAGGGGCTCCGCCCCTACTACCTCGAACGGGTCGAGGCCGCCGAGCCGCCCCGCGTCAGGGTCACGCTCGACATCTCGCTCCAGCGCATGGTCCGCCGGCGCCTGGAGGAGGTTCGAGCCGAGCACGACCCCGCGATGAGCCTCGCCATGGTGGTCGAGGTCGAGACCGGCCAGGTCCTCGCCGCGGACGGCCTCGCCACCTACGGCATGGCGGCCTTCCCGCCCGTGAAGCACCTCTTCATGCCGGGCTCGACGTTCAAGATCGTCACCATGGCGACGGCCCTCGAGGCCGGGGCCGTCGTGCCCGAGGACACCTTCGAGGTTGGCAACGGCGAGTGGGTCCTGTCGGTGGGGGGGCGCGCTCGGACCATCCACGAGGCGGAGGGCAGCGCGACGGGGAGGATCACCGCCGCGGAGTGCCTGGCCCACTCGGTCAACGCCGGCCTGGTCCAGATCGGGCTCCAGGTCGACGCGGCCTTCTTTCGCGGGCGGCTCGACGAGCTGGGCTACGGGCACCGCCCGGAGGCCGGTCTGGGCGGTGAGGAGCCGGGCTCCATCCCGGCTCTTCCCTGGAAGACCCTCTACTCGCACGCCTCGGTTTGCTACGGCTACGAAGTCCTGACGACCTCCTGGCAGCACATGCAGGCGCTCGCCACCATCCTCCGGGGCGGCGTGTTCCGAGAGCTCTCTTTGGTGGAGTCGCTCGAGCACGGTGGTCGGCGTTTCGACATCCCGCGCGGGGCCGAGCGCCGCGTGTTCGCGCGCGAGACCTGCGACCTCGTGCGGGGCATGATGAAGCTCGGCGCGCGCGAGGGGACGGGGAAGACCCTCTTCCGCGACGACATCGTGATGGGCACCAAGACGGGGACGGCTGAACGCGTGTCGACCGAGGTCTGCTTGCACGTCTTCGGCCGCCGCGCGCGTGCGCTGGCCGACGCGGGAGTGAGCGTCACCAAGCGCGACTACCAGGGGCTGCGCGGCGTGCGCGAGGAGCACTCGACCTGCCACACGTCCTCGATCCTCGTGTTCGCGCGACTCCCCGAGTCCGAGCGCGAGATCGCGGTCCTCGTCGTTGTCGACGAGCCGCGCAGCGGCGAACGCTTCGGATCACACGTCGCCGGACCGGCGGCGATGGACATCGTGGCCGAGGCCTTGGGCCTCACGCGGGCGGGGTACGGGACCACACCCGACCTCCTGGCCGGCTTCGCGCCGTCCCAGTCACCGCCCGGAGACGACCTGGAAGACGAAGAACGCGATCGACCCTGGAGGGTGCGATGACACGACTCTCGGAACTGGTCCGACGCCTCGGAGGCACCTGCCCGCTCTCGTTCCGCGGCTTCGACCCCGACATCACCGACGTCGAGATCGACAGCCGGCGCGTGCGGGACGCTTCGCTCTTCGCCGCGCTGCCGGGACTGGCCGCGGACGGGACGCGCTTCGTTCCCGAGGCGCTCGCGCGCGGAGCCGCTGCGATCCTCGTCTCCGGAACGAAACCGAGCGGGATCGTTCCTTTCGGTTCGAAGGCTCCGGTCTGGACCCACGTCGACGCGCGCCGCGTCACGGGGCTGGCCGCTGCGATCGTGCAGGGCGAACCGTCGCGCGACATGACCGTGATCGGCGTGACGGGCACGAACGGCAAGACGTCGGTCGCACACATCCTCGCGTCGCTCCTGAGACGCGCAGGGGGGAGGCCGGCCGAGATAGGAACGGTCGCCTACCGGCTCGCCGGCGACGTCGAGCTCGCGTCCACCCACACGACGCCGGACTCCTGCGTGTTGCAGCGGCTCTTCGCCCAACACGCCGAGCAAGGTGGGGACGCCGTGGTCGTCGAGGCGAGCTCACACGCGCTCGATCAGGGGCGGCTGGCCGGTACGGCGCTCGACGTCGCGGTGTTCACGAACCTGACTCGTGACCACCTCGACTACCACGCCGACATGGAGAACTACGCGGCGTCGAAGGAACGCCTGTTCCGCATGCTCGAGGGGGGCGGCTCGGCCGTGGTCCCCGCGGGCGACGTGAACGGGGAGCGGATGGCACGCGCGGCGCGCGAGCGCGGAGCGCGCGTGGTCACGTACGGAGTCGGGGCGGGCGAGCTCTGCGCAGACGGCCTCTTGGCCGCCCGTGGGGGGATGCGGTTCGAGGTTCGAGGGATGGGGATCCAGCGAACCGAGATCGCGCTCCCGCTGCTCGGGCGGCACAACGTCGAGAACGCGCTGGCTGCGCTCGCCGCGGCTCTGGTCTCGGGGGTGAGCCCAACCGATGCCATCGGTGGGCTCGCCCGCATTGCTCCCGCTCCCGGCCGCCTCGAGGAGGTGGTCGGCGCCGAACACGGGTTCTCGGTCGTCGTGGACTACGCCCACACCGAGGCCGCGCTCGAGCGGACCCTCGAGGCCCTGCGCGAGGTGCTCGAGGCCCGCGGAACCGGGCGGCTCCTGGTGGTCTTCGGGTGCGGCGGAAACCGCGACCGCGGGAAACGGGAGCCGATGGGGCGCGTCGTCGGACGACTCGCCGACGTGGCCGTGGTGACCAGCGACAACCCGCGCGACGAGGACCCCGAGGCGATCGTCGCCGAGGTGCTCCTGGGACTCGCGGGAGGCGAGGCCGAGATCTGGACCGAGGTCGACCGGCGGCTCGCGATCGAGCACGCAGTCTCACTCGCACGGCCGGGGGACATGCTGCTCGTCGCGGGCAAGGGGCACGAGACCACCCAGCAGGTGGGCGGAAGCGTGGTGCCCTTCGACGACCGCGT
>JAJDET010000316.1 GCA_029259655.1 Planctomycetota bacterium | reverse complement strand
GCCGCCGGCGGCGAGGAGGCGGGACGTGCCGCCTGGGACGAGGCTCGTGACGCGCTCGCCGGGGCCGCGCCGAGCGCGCGCCGGCGCCTGGACCGGCTCCGGACGGCGGCGGAGGCGGCGGGGATCGAGAGGGGGCGCTGAGCACGTACACTCGCGGGATGCGCGCGGAACCCTATCCGGAGGCCGGCCCACCGACGGCGTCGGCGGAGGAGCGCCGCTTCCTGGAGTCGTTCGTGAGCGACGCCCCGGACGAGGCGTTGGAGCTCTGCGAGGAGGTCTACGATCGCCTGCGCGAGCTCGCCGATCGGCTCCTCGCGGGGGAGCGCATCGATCACACGCTCCAGGCCACCGCACTCGTCCACGAGGCCTGGGTGCGCCTCGCCGGGAGCGAGAACGAGGCGGACTGGCACGACGCCGAGCACTTCTTCGCGACCGCCGCCCGTGCACTGCGCCGCGTGCTCGTCGACCACGCCCGCGGCAAGGGACGCGCCAAGCGCGGTGGGGGGTGGGGACGCGTACCGCTGGACCCGGACGCCGGTGCGATGGGGGGCGCGACGAACGACGACTCGCTCGACCTCGACCCGCTCGTTCTCGACCGCGCCCTCGAGGAGCTCGAGGCCGAATCGCCACGCCAGGCGCGGCTCGTCGAGCTGCGCTGGTTCAGCGGCCTCTCGGTCGAGGCTACTGCGAAGGTGCTCGGAGTCTCGGAGGGCACGATCGCGCGCGACTGGCGCTTCGCCCGCGCGTGGCTTGCCCGGCGTCTGCGCGAGCCGGGCTCTTAGGGAGACGGTTCGCGGCCCTTGCGTTTGCGGCCATAGTTCTATAATTCTAGAAACATGAAATCTGGTGCTGCCATCTCTGCCCTGTCGGCGCTGGCCCACGAGTCGAGACTGCAAGCGTTTCGACTCCTCGTGCGGGCCGGCCAAGAGGGCATCCCTGCTGGAGAGATCGCCGCCCAGCTGGGCGTTGCACCCCCGACGCTGTCGTTCCACTTGGCTCACCTGGTGCGAGCTGGGCTGGTCGACTCCCGGCGCGAAGGCCGGTCGGTCCTGTACGCGCTCCGCGTGGATGGGATCCGCGAGCTCGTGGGGTTCATCACACAGGACTGCTGCCAAGGGCGACCGGAACTGTGCGCACCAAAGCGTGCGCCACGCGCTGCAACGCGACCGGCGCGTGCGTGACGAGATCGGCGCCTGGATCGAGACACTCTCGGAGGAGCTAGCGGTTCATGGTCGAGGACACATCGAGGCGCAAGATGCATGGGTTCGAGCGCCTGCTGACGCTGTGGGTGTTCCTTTGCATGGGCATGGGAATCCTGCTGGGCCGGGTGGCCCCTGGGTTCGCGCGCGCATTGGATCGCATCACCCTCGATGTCGACGGGGCGCCGGTGGTCTCGATCCCGATCGCCGTCTGTCTCTTCTTCATGATGTATCCGATCATGGTGAAGATCGACTTTGCAGAGGTCGTCGCGGCGGGGAAGAGCACCCGGCCGGTCCTGCTGACACTGTTCGTGAACTGGTGCGTGAAGCCCTTCACGATGCTGGGCATCTCGAGCTTCTTCCTGGGCACCCTCTTCTTGCACTTCATCGGACCCGAGGCGACGGACCTGGTGAAGCTCCCCTTCGGCCTCGACCTGCTCGAGGGCGCGCAATACGGCGCTGGCGTGGTCGTCGTGCAGGACGGCGTGAAGCTCCTGGAGATTCCGCTTTGGAGGAGCTACCTGGCCGGCTGCATCCTGCTGGGTGTAGCCCCCTGTACCGCGATGGTCCTGGTCTGGGGCTACCTGGCGCGAGGAAGCGATGCGCACACCCTCGTCATGGTCGCCATCAACTCCCTCACCATGCTCGTCCTCTACGGGGTGTTGGGAGGCTTCCTCCTGGGGGTGGGGCGCCTTCCCGTCCCGTGGCAGGCCCTCCTCTTGTCGATCGGCGTGTACGTGGCGCTGCCCTTGGTTGCGGGGTTCGTATCGCGCAAGTGGATCATCGCAGTGAAGGGGGAGCAGTGGTTCAAGGAGAGATTCCTGCACCTGCTCACGCCGCTCACCGTGGGAGCGCTGCTCCTCACCTTGATCCTGCTGTTCTCCTTCAAAGGAGACGTGATCCTCGAGAACCCGCTGACCATCTTGTGGATCGCGGTGCCTCTGGTCGTTCAGACCCTGCTCATCTTCGGCATCGCCTACGGGTTGGCACGCGTACTCGGGCTTCGATACGCCGACGCCGCCCCGAGCGCCTTGATCGGAGCGAGCAACCACTTCGAGGTAGCGATCGCCACCGCAGCCATGCTCTTCGGCCTGTCCTCTGGCGCGGCCTTGGCCACGGTGGTTGGCGTGTTGATCGAAGTCCCACTGATGCTGGCGTTGGTCAAGTTCTGCATGAGGACGCAAGGCTGGTTCCCGGAGCCGCGCTCGATCGCGGAAGGCTAGTCGCAACAGCCTTCCCCGCGGATTCCCTCCAGGCCTTCGCGCACGAGCCAGGGCACCATCAGCATCGCGCCGACGGGGTCGGCCCACCACCATCACCACCTCCCCTCCCTGTAAGAGGAGTCCGCGGACGAGATCCGCGACCGGTCAAGCGCGGCGGTGTCTCGAGACGAGTCGGGCCGCTAACGCGTCCCGGTCGAGGCGTCCGATGTCGCGATCTCGTGCTCGACGAGGATCGCTTCGATCTGTTCCAGGCGCTGCGGGCTGCGCTCCACGACCAGGACCTCGATCCGGTCCTCGAAGTAGGCGTCGACGACTCCGTCGATCTCGAGCAAGGCCGCACGGACCTTGCCGATGGTCCCTGCTCACCCGACGCCGGCGCCGAGGCGGTAGACGGCCTTGGCGCGCGGGCGCTGGATGGTGTCGAGTGATTCGAGCTTCATTCCGCGCTCCGCGAACGCGTCCGCGACCTCGTCGCGACCGAGCTTCGCTCCCCTTCGAAGCGTGAAGGTGGCGCGGGTCCCCGCCATGTGGAGCTCGGCGATGCCGTCGACGGAAGCCATGGCCTCACGGGCCAGCTTGGCCGCGCCTCAGGCTCCCCCGGAAGCCTGTGCGACCTGGACGACCTCCCGCGTCGAAGACGTGCCCAGGCCGGCGCAGGCGGAGAGGACGAGAACAGGGAGCAGGAGGATCGATCTCATGGCGGTCCAATGTCTCCGGGGGACGCGTTCCTTGCAGACCTGCGCGAGATTCGGCCCCTCCGGCCGGGGTTCCACGCAGCCGCGAGGCTCGACGAGGTGCTCGACAAACCCCCACCCCGACCTCGGTACGCATCGTGTGCGGACCGTCGATTCGCCCGTCGAGCTCGTCTGGCGTGCCCACACCGAGCCGGAGCTGGTCAAGCAGTGGGCGACGGGCCCTCCGGATCACTCGCTCCCGGTCTGCGAGATCGACCTCCGGGTCGGCGGCAAGGGGCGGTACGTGTGGAAGAACCGGCAGTTAGAGATGGGGATGACGGCCGAGTTCAAGGAGATCGTCGAGCACGAGCGCATCGTGCACACCGAGCGCTTCGACGGCTGGCCGACGGAACGAACCGGGCTCTCCTCGGATCCCGCTCCCCGATTCTCATTGCCCTGACCAGCGGCGGTTCAACGGCTACTCGAGGCGCTTCGCGAACGACCCGACCTCGACGCCGTTGATCCAGTAGCGCGCGCCGTTCCGCTCGGGTGTCCACTCGCTGCCGGTCAGGGCGCCGATCAGCTCACCGGATCGATTGACGATGGCGCCTCCGCTGGCTCCGCCCATGGTGAGCGATCCGGCGATCGGCTGGAGACGCAGGGGAGACGTGTCGGTCACGGTGGCGATCGTCACCAGTGGTGCGAGCGGCCGTCCGCGATAGGCCTCGCCGTACACCACGTGCCCGTTCTCGTTCACACCCATCTGGTTCGGATAGGCGAGCAAGAAGGCGAGCTCGCCCTTCTCCGGAGGGCGGCACGCGAGCGAGGGGAGGTCGTCGGTGGGGCGGTCGATCGCGAGCACTGCCCAGTCGCCCGTGGAAGAGTCGAACTCCGTGAAATGCGACTCGACGGCGGCGATCTCGATCGATCGCCCATCGCTGAGCGTGAGCGTCACGTCGTTCGAAGCGCCCGCCGTGCCCACTGTGCCCCCTGTGAACGTATGGCCCGCCGAGACGACGCTGACCGAGGTGTCGTCGGACGAACGGGCGAGAACGGCGCTGCCGTTGACCATCGAGTAGCTCAGGCCCGACCGCGCCGTCGTGACCGCGAGACGGGCGCAGGCCCTCGAGCACCGCGCCAGCATGGCCTCGAGCTCGACCCGTTCGGGCTCGGGCAGGGCGAGCAGGTGTTCCTCGACCGCCTTGCGACCACTCTCCAGGAAGTCGGCGAAGGTCACGACCCCCGTTGCCGCCTCGACGCCTGTCGTTTCGTCGTAGGCGATGTAGCGGCCGCTGGAAGCGCAGCCCAGCGGCACCACGGCCAGCGCGAGCGGTGCGAATCGACGTCCGAGAGCAGACCATGAGGTCGTGCGAAGCATGAGACTGGTTCCTTCCATCGAAGGGCGGACCTTCGAGAGCGTTGACGACGGTGCGAAGGCCCGTATCACATCCCCGGGCACATCACCGGGCAAGAGCCCCGGGAGGATCTCGTGTCCGATCCGAAATGAGGTCGGAGAGTGGCGTACTCTGCCGAGGTCCCCGCAGCTCTCGCGGGACTCCTCGATGCGCGGCGAGCCACTGATCGACCGGATTCACGCTGCCGCGACCCGGAACCCGCTGCTCCTGCGCTTCACGCAAGGCACGCGAGTGCTGCTCTCGGTGGGCTTCCTCGCTCCCGGCATGACCAAGCTCCTGGGCCACCGCTTCGTCACGGTGGTCACCGACGACCCGGTCGGGCGGTTCTTCGAGGCGCTGTACCAGGCGGGGGCTTACTGGCGCTTCCTGGGCGCGGCGCAGGTCCTGGCCGCCGTTCTCGTCATGAGCCGCCGAACCACCGCTCTGGGCGCGCTGCTCTTCGTCGGCATCACGCTCAACATCTCGCTGATCACGGTCTCGCTCTCCTTCGGCAACACGGCAATCGTCGCCGCGCTCATGCTCCTCGCCAGCGTCTGGTTGCTCCTGTGGGACTACCCGCGCTGGGCATCGCTCCTCGGCCTCCCGCCCCCGGCCTTCGAGGAGGATCGCCTCGCGCGTGGCGAGCGCCTCGGCTGGCTGATCTGCGCATCCGGAGGTTGGGGCGTCACCTGTGTCACGCGCGGGTTGTTCGGATCGGCGAACCTTCCGGTGTTCTGGGCGAGCCTCGCTCTCGGGCTGACCGGCGGGCTCCTGGTGCTGGTCGCCTGGGTACGCGCCTGGCGGCGGCGGCCCATCCGCTAGCGGTCCGCCCGTGGCGGGCTGGAGTCGGGGCCCGTAGGCTCCCCGCGCCATGGCGCTGCTCAGTCTGGTGGATGTCTCGAAGGCCTTCGACGCGGAGCGACCGCTGTTCGACGGCGTCTCGTTCGTCGTACGCGAGGGCGATCGCATCGGGCTGATCGGTCCTAACGGTTCGGGCAAGTCGACGCTTCTGAAGCTCCTCACCGGGGCGGAAGAGCCGGATCGGGGCGAGCGCGTCGCGCGACGTGGAATCAAGATCGGTCACCTCGAGCAGGAGCCGCGCTTCGCCACCCACGCCACCGTGCGCGAGATCGTTCGCGCGGGGCTGGAGGGCCGCGAGGACCTCTTGCGAGAGCTCGAGGAGGTGCACCAGGCGCTCGCCGAGCCCGATCTCGCCGGGAACGGTCTGGCGCGTCTCCTGCGGCGCCAGGAGCGGTTGCAGCACCAGCTCGAGCTCCTCGGTGGGCACGACGTCGAGCACCTGGTCGAGGCGACGATCGACGGCGTGGGGCTCACCGATCCCGACGCAGTCTGCGGGTCGCTCTCCGGTGGTGAAGCGCGTCGCACCGCGCTCGCGCGCCTGCTCGTGAGCGGACCGGACCTGTTCCTGCTCGACGAGCCGACGAACCATCTCGACGCATTCGTCATCGCCTGGCTCGAAGAGCGGCTCTCACGGTTGCGGGCACCGCTCGTCCTCGTGACGCACGATCGCTACCTCCTCGATCGCACGGTCGATCGCATCGTCGAGGTCGATCGGGGCAAGCTATACGACTACGAGGGCAGCTACGGTCGCTACCTCGAGCAGCGTACCGCACGGCTGGAAGCGGAGGGGCGGCAGGAGCGCTCGCGACTCTCCCTGCTCCGGCGCGAGACGATCTGGATGCGACGCTCCACGATGGCCCGGACCTCGAAGTCGAAGTCGCGCATCGCACGCTACGAAGAGCTCGCGTCGAACGCTCCGAACCGCATCGCTGCCGATCTCGAGCTGGCCTTTCCGCCGGGGCCTCGTCTGGGGACGAAGGTCCTGAAGCTGACCGGGGTCTCGCATCGCTACGGGGATCGCCAGGTCCTGCCGCCTCTCGACCTCGAGCTCACCCCCGACATGCGCCTGGGCATCGTCGGTCCCAACGGCGCAGGCAAGTCGACCCTGCTGCGCATTCTCCTCGGGCGGCTCGAACCCACGAAGGGCGACCTCGTCATCGGCGAGACGGTGCGCTTCGCCACGATCGACCAGGGACGCTCCGACCTCGATCCGGAGAAGACGGTCGTCGAGGAGGTCTCCGGTGAGTCCCGCCACGTCGCGGTGGGGGACCGGACCGTACACGTGGCCGGTTTCCTCGATGGCTTCCTGTTTCCGGGGTCGCGGAAGAACGTGCGCATCGGAAGTCTCTCCGGGGGAGAGCGCGGACGCGTCCTCCTGGCGAAGCTCTTGCTCGCGGGAGGGAACGTGCTGGTCCTGGACGAGCCCACGAACGACCTCGATCTCGGGACCCTGCGTGCGCTCGAGGAGGCGCTCGTCGCGTTCGCCGGCGCCGTCGTCGTGGTCAGCCACGATCGGTGGTTCCTCGACCGCGTAGCGACGCACGTCCTGCACCTCGACGGTCGCGGGAGCGTCAGCCTGCACACGGGCGACGCGAGCTCTCTGCTGGAGCGAATGGCCGCCGACGCTCCGGAGCGGGAGCGCGTCGACGATCGGCCCGCAACACCGCGCGAAGCGCGTCCGTCTCGCAGCCAGGCGGCAGGGAAAGCGAAGCGGCTCTCGAACTGGGAACGCCGTGAGCTCGAGGAGTTGACGGAGCGCATCGCAACGCTCGAGGCGACCATGGCCGAACAGGACGAACGGCTCGCAGATCCGGCGATCTACCGCGGCGGACGCAAAGACCTGCGCAGCCTGCAAGAAGACCGCACGGCAACGAACGCATCCCTCGAAGAGGCGATGGTGCGCTGGGAGGAGCTGGCCGAGCGCGACGGCTGAAGCGACGACTCTGGCGTCTCGGAACACCTCTCTACGAGCGACTGCGGCGCGACGGCTCGCTACTCCAGGCACGTTCATCAACAAGAAGTGGGGCAACGACGAGTTGCTCGAGCTCCTGGGTGAGAGCGGCTGTCGTCAGGTGACCTGCGTGAGGATCCGCGACCAGACCGGGTCTGCGACGATCCGGTTCCTCTCTTCCATCACGATCAGGCTACCCTCAGCTCGCAAGTGGGACGAGGAGGTTCAGACCCTCGTCGGGAAGGTGGGCCCGGCCCGTCGACTCAGGCGGACGGGGCCGGGTCCGCCCGTCCGTCGAGGCTGCGCCGGGCGTTCTCGAACAAGAACGTCCAGTGCAACGCCATGCCCGCCAGAACGGCGAGGTGCCAGAGCTCGTGCGGGCCGAAGACTCCCGGGATCGGGGTCGGCCAGTCGAGGCCGAGCAGGATCGCGCCGACGGAATAGACGACACCGCCCAGGATCAGGAGCCGGACCCGTGCCATGCCGAACCGGCGCCAGACGACGAGTCCCGAAAGGCCGGCGATCCAGCCGAGCAGCAGGTAGACCGTGGTGCCCAGGCCGCGCGGCAGTTGATCGAAGAAGACGGTGAAGAGCGTGATGCCCGCGGCCGCGATCGTCCACATGGCGGCGAGCACACCCCAGCGCGCGATGCCCCGGAAGAAAAGTCCCTGCACGGGCGTGTGCGTGCCCGCGATCAGGACGAAGATCGCCGCCTTGTCGAGACGCGCGAGCACGGCCCGTCCGCTCCCACCCTCGGCCAGCATGTGATAGACGCCACTCATCGCGAGCAGGAGTACGCACGCGAAGGCGTACACGGCGAGCAGCGCGAGGCGGCGCGCGTCGCCGCGTCCGCGGCGCAGGAGAGGGATGGCGAGCGCGGCGAAGGAGAGGGCTCCGACGAGATGCGTCAGGGCCCCGACGGGCTCGTGGAAGCCGGGGATCGAGTGGACCTGCATGGCGAGGGCGTTTCCAACCTGGGCCTCGCTGCCGTGGGGTTCCATGGGCCGTGGTGCCCATTTCGCGCCGGTGAAGGACAAGGCCGCGTGAAAAGCCGGCGGGGACCTGTACGCCTCCTCGTCGTTACATGTACATGGCCGATCTGGCGTTCGGTCCCGACGACAACCTGTACGTCGCGAACGAGTACGACCACGAGGTGCTGCGGTTCGAGGGTCCTCTCATGCCGACGGACGCCATCGCGGGTCTCGTCGACCATGTCGCCGGGCTCGTGCGCCGGGGGAAGCTCGCGCCGCGGCTCGGAGTGCAATGGAGGGCGGAGCTCGGACAGGCGACCGCTGCGCTTCCGGGGGCCCGGTCCTCCGCTCACCTAGCTGTGTTCGTACGGAGGGTCGTGGAGGCGGTCGGACTCGGCTTCCTTCCCGACGCGGCCGGCACTGCGCTCGTCGACGAGGCGCTCCTCACGATGGAGTTGATTCGCGTGCGCGCTGCGTGCAGCCGAGCCCTGGGTGGCTCTTCCGGATGAACCGACCGGATCGAGAGGCCGGCGACTTCATGTTTCTCGTGCGCCGCGGATCAGGAGCCTGATCCACGGCGCACTTCGCGTCAGCTCGTGAGCGCTTCGCGCTCCAGCCGCGGGAGGACGCGACACCCGAGGAACTCGACCTCGGGGGTAAGGTAGTCGGGTCGGCACTCTTC
The DNA here is from genome assembly GCA_029259655.1 of Planctomycetota bacterium. Taxonomy (GTDB): domain Bacteria; phylum Planctomycetota; class UBA1135; order UBA1135; genus OFTM220. The sequence goes on along the minus strand of JAJDET010000316.1, from coordinate 19,847 downwards.
CTCGCCGCTGAGATCCGTGCTCAGGTACTTCTTGTTGCTGTCGGGGAAGACCGTGGCGACAGTCGCGCCAGAACCCAGTCTCCGGGCCGCCTGCAGGGCGCCGATGAAGTTCGCGCCCGAGCTGATGCCGACGCCGAGCCCGAGCTCGGCCGCAAGACGGCGCGCCATGAGGATCGCGTCGCCGTCCCAGACGTCCAGGACGTCGTCCAGCCACTCGAGGTCGACGATGGCCGGCACGAACTCGTCGCTGATGCCCTGAATGCGGTGGCGGCCGATCCGCTGACCGGTGCGCAGTGTCGGGGAGTTGGCGGGCTCGAGCGGGTGCACGAGCACGTCGGGGACCTCTCGCCTCAGGTACTGTCCGACACCCATGATCGTTCCGCCGGTTCCGACCCCGGCGACGAACGCGCCCGGTCGGCTCCCCGCCGCGCGCATCTGGGCCAGGAGCTCGGGACCCGTGGTCCGGCGGTGCGCCTCCACGTTGGTTGCGTTGTCGAACTGCTGCGGTCGATAGACGTGCGCGTTCCGACACGCGTAGTCGTCCGCTCGGCGGATACTCTCCACGAAACCGCCCTCCTCCCGCGTGACCGGGATGATCTCCGCTCCGAGGCTCTGGATCACGAGCACGCGCTCGCGGCTCATCCAGTCCGGCATGTAGATGCGCACCGGATGTCCGAGGGCTCGGCCAACGGCGGCAAGCGAGATTCCCGTGTTGCCGCTCGTGGCCTCGGCGATCACGTCCCCGGGCTCCAGCTCCTTCGCGAGCGAGGCGCGCTCGAGCATGTGCAGGACCATGCGGTCCTTGATGCTGCCCGTGAAGTTCATCACCTCGTGCTTGGCGAAGACCGTGCACGGCACCCCGTCGAAGCGAGCCCGGACCTCGATCACGGGCGTGTTTCCGACCAGGTTGTGGAGGGAGGCGAAGCGCGCCTCGGACACGGACGGCGGAGGGCAGGCGGGTACGACGACGTCGCCGACAGGGGAGGCTCTGCCTGTGCGGGGCATGGGAGGCGGCCGCGCGGCCGACGGGAGCTTCCCACGCCCGCGTATCACCCGGCCAGGGAGCCGAGTTCGCAGGCAGGACCGGCCCTCTGCGTAGGCGCCCGTACGCTCGCTCCTATCCGCCCGACATCCTCGTCGCTCCGACCATGGACGGTGTCCGGGCCGGGCGCGACGAGGTCCTCGAGCGCGCCGTGCGCTTGCTCGAGACGGGCGAATCGGTCGGGGCGGCAGCCGCTAGCGGTGCCAGTCGTCGAGCCACATCTCGTCGGGCTGGTCCCAGCTGACGACCCGGTTCGACTCGAAGCACACCATGCGCTCGACCCGCGTGCGGTAGAGCGAGTAGACGCGGTACATCGACGGCTCCTTGACGTTGCGACCCTGACGGATCGCGCTCTCGTACGCCGTCATGTCGTCGCGGTACTCGCCGGCCGACTTCTCTTCCTTGACCTGCTGCGATTCCGTCTTGTGGTAGTACCAGATCTCCTGGCCGTCCCTCGACTCGGTTCGATCGGCGTTGCCGAAGGAGAGGTAGACCTGGGTCGTGTCGAACCCGCGATCGATCCGGTTCGACTTGATGATCGCCTGCACATCGGGAGAGTAGCTCGAGAACAGTTCCTCGTTGTCGTTGATGCGAGCTTGCGTCGCGCTGCAGCTGACGAGGAACAGGGTGGCCGCGAGCGTGGCCGAGGGGATCCACTGCCTGAAGTTCATGGTCGTTTCCCGGTCGGGACGGAAGGGATGGGAGGAAGCGGGCACGCGCCCACCATCGACACGGTCGGGTCGGCCGTGGCCTCGCCTTGACGGGAAATCGACAATTCAGGTCGTGGGCGTCACCGGCGGTCCGGGCGGTCCGCCCACGCGCGCAGGATCTCGACCTCGCGTTCGCGGGGAAGCCCATTGCCGCCGAGCGGGAAAGTCGTGCCGGCGAAGGCCTCGGCACTCCACCACTCCCATGCGCCGCGAGCCGTCTCGGTCAACGAGCGAAGGCGGAGCCCGGCCTCCGTGGCTCGCGCTGCACTGACCTGCTGAAAGCCGGCGTCCTCGTCCAGCGGAGCCCACAGAGGCAAGTCCGAGAAGGACTGGACTCCGTACTCCCGACGCAGCTCGTCCGCACCGACCCAGACGAGGCGCGCGCGGCTCCCGATGGCCTCTCGAGTCTGCTCGAGGAAGTCGCGAAACCCCATCGACTTCGCGGGACCGCAGAGGTTGTGAGCGCCGGGTCGCTCGCGCTCGACGCAGTCGACGATCCACCGGGCCACGTCGCGCACGTCCACGAACTGCACCGGATCCCGTCCCGAGCCGGGCGCCAGGATTTCATCGTGCTCCGCGAGCCGACGCAGCCAGTAGTGGAAGGCGGTCCCGTCGTCCCGAGGACCGAGGATCGCGTGGCAGCGCGCGACACCGGAGCGACCGGGGAAGAGAGACTCGAGCGCGTTCTCCGCGAGGACCTTCTCACCGCCGTACCACCCCGGGTCATCCTCGTGGACCGGGGCGTCCTCCGTGATGTCAGGACGACTGAAGTCCCTGTAGACCGCGATGCTCGACACGAAGAACGCGTAGCCGACACGATCGGCCAGCAAACGCGCCGTCCGTTCCACCAGGGCCGAGCTCTCCGGCCAGACATCGATGATCGCATCCCAGGTTCGGTCGCCGCGCAGCGCCTCGAGGTCTCCGCCCTCGGGCTGTCGATCGCCGCGCAGTTTCTCGCACCCGGGGAAGAGCTCGGGCCGGGTCCGGCCGCGATTGAACAGCGTGACCTCGTGACCCCGCTCCAGCGCCCGCTCGACGATCGCCGGGCCGACGAAGTTCGTTCCACCGAGGACGAGGATCTTCCCGGGCCGCGGCGCACGATCCTGTGCCGCCAGGGATCGCGGGAGCAGCGCCGCGGAGCCCGCGGCCAACGCGAGCTCGAGGAAGCCTCTCCTGCTCGTGCTCTCGATGCGTTCGCCGACCATCGAACGTCCATTCTAGCCCCGGGGCCGCAGACGACTCCGTAAGGGCTTCGCACGCCTTGCGCGCCGCTGTGCGGGGCGGAGCTCGGTATGCTCGCGGGGAGCGGCCGCGACCGCGGGGGGGCGCCGTTTGCAACGGGAACACCGGAGACGACCGTGACCGAGCCGACCTCACATCCGCTGCCGGGGCTCCTGCGTGCGCTGCGTCTCCGAGTTCCGGATGCGGAGCGCGCGGCACGCTTCTTCTGCGCGTTGCTCGGAGCCGAGTCCGAGCGGGCGTCGTTCGATACCCACTCGGAACACCGGATCTTCGCGAGCTCGACCTCGGTCACGGAGATCGACGTCGTGTTGACGGACGAAGGCAGTGCTCCTGCGGCACGTCTGTGCTTCGAGACGCCGGACCCGGAGGCGGCTCTCCTGTGCGCCCGGGAGCTAGGCGGCAGTGGCCCCGACGTCGCCCACGCGAGCGACGATCAGGGTGTACCGCTCGGCTTTCAGGCGCCCCTGTCGGAGGGCGCCCTCGAACGACCCGCGCCGGGAATCGGCGCTCTGGGTGTCGCGATCGTCCGGGTCCCCGACACGGCGAGAGCTCGCGAGTTCCACTCGCGGCTCTTCGGCACGACATTCCAGAAGGTCGGCGCCGGCGATTTCTGGTGGGTCGACGCAGGCCCCTCGATGGGGATCTTTCCGGTCGAACACGACATGACGCGCCAGGACGTTCCGCGCGAGGCCGCGGAGCCGGACGTCTACCCCTTCTTCGTCGTGAGCAGCCTGGACCTCGCCGTCGAGCGCGTGCGCGAGCTCGGAGGCCGGACCCTGGACCGCGCCGCGCTGGGGCACTTTCAGGTCTGGGATTGCCGGGACGACCAGGAGACCGCCTTCGGACTCTGGTGGGATCCGGGGCGCTGAGCCTGCTCGTTTCGAGGAAGCCAACGCGGGCCGTCATCCCGATCTGCTGCTCTGGACGATGAGGGACGAGTAGCCCCGGCGACCCGAGGCGGAGGCGCCGGAGCCCCGAAGGGCGGCGATCGACTGCGTCCTTGGCCCTGATCGGCGTGCCGGGCAGGATATCGCGACGCCAGCGCCCGATCCCCGGGCTACGTTCCGAGATTCCCTTCGCGATGAGCCCGGTCGACTCCATGCCGCCTTCGGGGTCCCTCCCGTTCCGTGCTGCAGGCCTCGCCGTGGCCTTCGTCGTCACCCTGGCGCTCTCGTGCACGGTCTTCGGCGCCCTCTTCGACAGGGTTCCCGGCATCCGCCTGGACGGAAGCAGTCTCGCGCGCCGCAAGTACGAGCACTTCGCTGCCCACAAGGACGTCTTCGACGTCGTCTTCGTCGGTTCGAGCCAGGTCTACAGGCACATCGATCCGCGACTGTTCGACGAGAAGCTGGCGGAGGCGGGGAGGAGTGTGAGCTCGTTCAACTTCGGGCTCGGCGGCATGTACTTCCCCGAGGTGCTGCACTCCGTCGAGTGGATCCTCGATCAGCATCCCGCGAAGCTGAAGTGGCTGTTCGTCGAGCTGCGGGACCTCGACGCCGCCATCTTCGAGGAGAACCGGCTCTCGCGGCGCGAGATCAACTGGCACAGCCCGTCCGTGGCGGTTCTCCTCTCGAGGCTCGCCCTGGGCCCCGACGTAACCCTGTCGGAAGCGTTCGACAGCCTGCTGTGGGCCTGGCAACACGCTCTGTACCGGTTCGGCAACGTCTCACTCGGGTTCCCGACGTACGACATCCTCTCCGGCGAGAGGGGACTTCCCGGCGCGCTCTGGTCCTCACGCGGCCATGTGGCGATCGACACGGAGCTGGAGAGGAACCCCTCCAACTCCGTTCTCCAGGGTCGCCGGCGCATCTACGTCGAACGGCCCGACCTGTACGACAAGTACCGCCAGGGTTACCTCGACGAGCCGATGCAGAAGGAGCCGTCGGCGCTCATGCTCGAGGTCCTGAGCGAGCTCGTGGAGACCATCCGGGCCAGGGGCGTCGAGCCCGTGTTCGTTCTCCCGGCGCCGGGCTCCTGGAGCCGCCATCGCGACATCGTCGAGGCGGCCGAGATGGGAGCCCTTCCTTGCCTGTTCGCCTACAACGATCTCGACGCCTATCCCGAGCTCTACGAGCGCGAGAACCTGTTCGAGCTCGGCCACCTCGAGTCGCCGGGCGTACGGCGCTTCACGACGATCCTGGCCGAGGACTTCATCGCCTACCTGGAGCGGGACGCCGACGGCTGAGCCCCGGCGCTCATGACCCGGCGCACGAGGCGCGAGAGCTGCGCCGAGTCGTAGGGTTTCTTGAGAAAGCCGGCGAGGCCCTCGCCCGCGAGGCGGTTGATGGAGTCCTGCTCGTTGTACCCGCTGGTCAGGATGACGGGCACGTCCTGCTCGATCCGACGCAGCTCGCGGAAGGTCTCCACGCCATCCATGTGCGGCATGGTCAGATCGAGGATCACGACGTCGATCTCGGCCACTCGCTCGCGGAAGTGGGCGAGGGCTCCCATGCCCGACGACGCCTCGAGGACGCGCAACCCCACGGCGCTCAAGAGGCTCGCGCCGACGGCTCGGGCCGTGTCGTCGTCGTCCACGAGCAGCGCCGTGCCTTCGACACGCCAGGTCGTCTCCCGGTGCTCCCCTTCCTCCACGGGAGCGGCCGGCGAGTCGTGGGGTGGGAACAGGAGCCGGAACGACGTGCCCTCGCCGGGCTCGCTCTCCACGTGGATCGCCCCCTCGTGACCCCGGACGATCCCCTGGACTGCGGCCAATCCCAGGCCGCGGCCCGCGAACTTCGTCGAGAAGAAGGGGTCGAAGGTCTTCTCGATGGTTTCAGCGTCCATTCCGCAGCCGGTGTCCGACACCTCGAGATAGACGTAGTGCCCCTCGGGTAGGTCGTCGTCGGAGAAGGTGCCGTCCAGGTACGCGCGGCCGCACTCCATCACGCCGCACGCGGCCGTGATCACTCCACCCTGCTCCCCGATGGCCTCGGAGGCGTTCGTGATCAGGTTCATGACGACCTGACGAATCTGCGTCGAGTCGCCCTCGATGGAGGGGAGGTCTTCCGCGAAGTCGAACTCGATCCGCGCCCTGTTGCCGCTCCGAGCCTCCATGAGGCGAGCCATCTCCTCGACGACCTCTCGCAGATCGATGTACTCGACGACGAAGCGCCCCTTGCCGGAGTAGGCGAGCATCTGCCGGCAGAGCTCCGCTGCGCGCTTGGCCGCCCTCTCGATCTCCTGGAGGCGCCCGCGCACGGGCGAATCGAGCGGGAGGCGCGCCAGCGCAATGTCCGCGTTCCCGAGGACACCCATCAAGAGGTTGTTGAAGTCGTGGGCCACGCCGCCGGCAAGGACGCTCAGGCTCTCGAGCTTCTGGGCCTGGCTGCGTCGCTCCGATTCGCGCTCCTTCTCCTGGGCCTGCGTGCGGGCAAGCTCCGCCCGCTTCTTGTCGGTGATGTCCTCGGCGAGCCCCACCATTCGACATGGTTTGCCGGAACGATCGCCGACGGGCGCGCCTCGATCGTGGACCCAGCGAATCTGACCGTCCGGTCGGACGATCCTGTATTGCGCATCGAACTCCAGCTCGCCGTGGCTCTCCAGGACCCGGTCGAAGGCCGCCTCGACCTGCCCGCGGTCATCCGGGTGGATCGCCTCGATCCAGTCCCTGGGGTTCGCGTAGATGAGCTCGCGCGGTCGACCCCAGATCCGCTCGTACCCCGGACTCACGTAGAGCACCTGGTAGTCCTCGATGTCGTGGACCCAGAGCGCACCCGGAACCGTCTCCGCGAGTTCTCGGAAGCGAGGCTCGCTCTCCTCGAGTTCTTCGTAGTCCATGTCGGACTCGGCCGTCGATTCTATCAGGAGAGCCTCTCGGGCCGCGGAAAGACCCTTTCGCACCCTCAGCGGCCGGGGCCCGGGAAGCGCGTTCCGGCGGGCTCGACGCGTGTATTCAGGGGGGAGAGGAGCGAGGGGTGCAGTCGGCCGAGCGGTTCTTCCGGTGGGTAGGCCCGCATCGCCGCGAACGGCAGCGGAGCGACCGCGGAGGGGCTGGAGGAGAGCGGACACATGTCCTTGCAATATCCGCGCGCCGCGAGCATCCAGGTCGTGACGACGGGGCCGGGAACTTCGAGGTCGGGAGGCTGGAAGCGCAACGCGATCTCCTCTCCGCGGCCGAAGATCGCGAAGCGGTCGTCCGCCTCGAGCAGGAGCTCTCGCGCTTCTCCATACCGCGTGTAGGTGCCCGGCATGCTCTTGAAGTCGCTCGTTCGATCCCGGTTCGAGTAGTCGAAGAGGTCGGGCCGTGCTCCGTCCGGCGAGTACCGGCGCGGGAACCCGCAGCGGCGAACCTCGGCCGAGTCCGGCGCGATGCGGTCGACGAGGAAGAGGTCCGTCGCGGATCGGTCCGCCGCCAGGAACACCTGATCGAGGTATAGCGGGAGGTTCGTGCGCAGGCGGAAGACGAGCTCGTCGCCGCTCTCGGCCGCCGCGAGGTGTTCTCCCACGGGTAGGACCAGTGTCCGCGACTTGCCGCCCATGTACCCGAACTCGGGACGCACCACGCGCCACCCACCGCGGCCGTCGGGGACCTCCAGGCTGGGCGGCTCGGCACGCAGCCCCTCCTGCGCTGCCGCGAAGTTCAGGCGCGAGTAGGGGTACTCCAGCCAGCCGTGCGCGAAGAGGCTCACGGCCCCGCGCTCGGCCTCGCCTTCGGGCAGGGCGCTTCGCTGGAACCGGAGCTCGACGGCCCAGCGTGCTGCGTAGCCGAGCAGCCGGCGGTGCAGCGCGGGCGGACCGACGAAGCTGCGATCGACGCGCGCGAGGCGCGCGGCCGCGTCCTCGCTCGGGTCCGGCGCTCGCGGCCGGACGTGGCGGTCGCGATCGAAGGTCTCGAGCGCCGCCACTCGCGCGCCCGTCGGGAAGACGCGCTCGGCCTCGCGAACGACGAGCACGCGGCCGCTCGCCGGCACGCCGTCGGTCGCGAACCTCTCGTCGGGGATCGCGAGCGTCCCCTCGGCGTGTGCGACGCGGAGCAGGTGCACGCGGTCGAGGAAGGTGACCTCTTCCATGGGCTCGGTGACGCGGACCTCGAGCGCTCCCTCTCGCGGCGCGAGGTCCTGCCCGAGCAGCAAGACCTCCTCTGGATCCGGGATGCCGTACACGCCGGGAGCGACCAGGAACCCGAGCCCGCCGCCGCCGAGGAAGTCCGCGCGGTACGCGAAGGACCTGCCGTTCCAGTAGAAGACGACCGGGCACGAGGAAGCCTCGCGATCGACCTGCTCGATCTCGTGTACGCGACCGCCGGCGAGGTCCACCTCCGTCTGGAGCACGAGGTCTTGCCAGCGAATGCGCACGTCGGCCCGCTCGGGCCCGGCGAGGACGTAGTGGACCGTCTCCGGCGCCACCGAGGCGAAGCCGCCGCCCAGCGCGGAGTATGCGGTCCGCGTGGCCCCGCCCGCGACGACCTCGACCAGGGCCCCGGGACCGAGCGACTTCCCGCGCGCCGCGCTCCTGTCCGCGATTCCGCGCGGGAGCACCCCGATCCAGTCACTGCGCGGGCCTCGCTCGGTCTCGTTCTTGACGAGCAGCGGCGTGTCCCCGTTGCGCACCACGAAGAGGTCGAGGTCGCCGTCGCCGTCGGGGTCGAAGAGGACGCTCCCGCGCGCATTCGCGAAGGCCGGAGCCAGCGCGGCGAGGCCGCACTCCTCCGTCCACTCCGACCACGGGCCCTCTCCGTCGCGCAGGTAGAGTCCGGGCTCGGGTCCCACGGTCAGAATGTCGAGATCGCCGTCGCGGTCGAGGTCGAGGAGGAAGGAGGAGAACGCGGGCGCCGGCCCGACCTCGGCGAAGGTGGCGTCCGGCTCCAGCTCCGAGGCGCTCCCGAGCAGGAGCTCCGGCGGTTTCGAGGGGTTCGACAGGAGGTAGTCGAAGACCCCGTCGCCGTTCACGTCGCCCAGGGCGAAGGACGCCGCAGTCGTGCGCGCAGGGAACGCACCGCGCTTCGACTCGCGGAAGCGCAAAAGGCGATCGTTGGTCTTCACCTGCACGGTGGGGGAGCCCGCGATCGCGTCCAGATCCTCGTCCCCGTCGACGTCCGCGAGGAGCACGCCGAAGGCCGGGCCTGCCTGGGCCCGTCCCAGCGCGCCGGTCGAGTTCTCGAACCCGCGGCCGTTCCAGCAGTGGAGCCGCGTGCCGCCGTGACCTCCGACGTAGAGGTCGAGGTCGCCGTCGAGGTCGACGTCGCCGACCGCGACCGAGAGCGTGGGCTCGTCGGGTCCCTCGGCGCCCGGGAACGGGCGGGAGAAGAGACCGTCCGCCGCTCGCTGACCGAGCACGAGATCGGAGCCGGCGCGCCCGAGGAACAGGTCCGTCATGCCGTCGCCGTCGAAGTCGGCAGCGGCCAGCGCGATCGTGCGCGCCGGTCCCTCGAGATCGAGCCCGAGCGAGCTCGCGCGCTCTTCGAAGCGACCGGAGCCGTCGTTCTCGAGGGCGAGCACGTCCGGTCCCTCACCCCAGTGCGCCACGAACAGGTCCGTGTCCCCGTCCCGATCCCAGTCCACGGCCGCGACGCCGCCCGAGACCTCCGCGGCGTAACCGCTTCCGGTCGCGGCGTTCGTGAGCCACGCGGAGTAGAAGCCCGCGCCCGGCCCGCCGTGCCGCAGTCCGGGCCCGTCGAGGCCGGCCTCGCGACTCCCGTCGGTGACGACCACGGAGTAGGCGGCCGCGGGCGGGCCCGCGGGTGGGGGCGGAACGTCCCAGAAGGTCGAGCGGATCGGGTTTGCGTAGAAACCCATCTTCCCGAAGACGATGGCGCGCTCCTCGCCACCCGTTCCGGCCTCGAGCTGCGCGAACTCCTTGAAAGCCTGGCGCTCCAGCGCGACGTCGCCGACGTCTCCCGCCGCCGCGGCGAGGACGTACCAGGCCGTGAGCACGAGCGGGTCGAGGCCGACCGACTGTCGCAGGTGGGGGATGGCCTCCTCCGAGCGTCCCATCGCCTGCAGCACCATGCCGAGACGCAAGTGCGTGTCGGGATCGTCGTGGTCGACGGCGAGGACGGCGCGGTAGTGCCTCTCCGCCGCCTCCATCCGTCCCTCCTGTTCGTCGAGGATGCCCAGGCAGTAGTGCGCCCAGGGCATCTCCGGAAACGCCTCGAGGACTCCCTCGAAGACCTCGCGCGCCTCGTCCTCGGCGCGCGGGGCATTGAGCAGCGCGATCCCGAGGTTCGTGCGCGCCGTGTACCAGAACGGCGCCAGGTCCACGACCTCCTGCCACGAGTCCGCCGCGTCGAGGAACCGGTGCTGTTCGCACAGGCCGATACCGCGCGTGCCGAGGCGCCAGACCAGGGCCAGATCCACCGTGCTCCAGCGGTCTCCCTCGTCGCGGGGTTCCCCGCCGCACCCGGGAGAGAGCACCACGGCGACGGCGAGGACGAGCAGGAGCGTACGCCGTCGGACGTCGGTCATGGCGAGCATGCTAGCGGGTGCGCCGCGGTGCTCTACAATCCGATTTCATGCGCGCACCCGCGTGTCTTCTCGTCGGCCTCCTCGCCTCGGCGTGCGCCGACACCGGCCCGGCCCCCTACCTCGAGCTCGAGGGCCGTGCGCTGCGGCTCTTGATCCAGCGCGGAGGTAGTGCGGAGGAGAGCGGGGAGGAGTCCCCGGGCGCGCCGGTCCGGTCCTCTCGCGACCTGGCGCGCGTGCCCTTCACGTCGGAGGAGAACACGGAGCTCGAGCGCGAGGTCTGGCCCGAGGAGGCCTTCGCCATCGAGCTCACCGCCGACCAGCTCTTCCAGCTCCGGCCCCTCATCGGAGGCGACGCCGGTCGCGAGGTCGCGGGCCGCATCTTCACCGACGCTGCCCGACTCGCGGCTCCGGGGACGACGCTCGCCGGCCCGGAGCCGGTCGGACCGGGCGTCACGCGTCGCGCCTGGAGCGTTCCGACCGGGAACGCGGAGCTCGAGCTCGCGGCCTGGTGGAAGTCGCTCGCGACGTGGCGCGAGTCCGTCGCACGCGTCCGCTGGGCGCGTTTCCTGCCGTCGGACGTCGAGTTCCACGCAGCCGGTGCGCGTGTGGAGCTCGACTGGGAGGTGAACGTCGAGCTGGAGAGCGGAGGCCTGCGCCACGACCGCGGCACGTGGACGAGCGAGTGGGTGCCACCACCCGACGTCGCGGAGGCGTGGGGCGAGACCTCGCGCGCGACGTCTTCTTTGGGCTGGCGCTGCCGCGAGCTCGCGCCGCTCCGGGGCGCGACGCTCTCGGCAGAGCGGGCCTCCTTCGTGGACGTCACGGGCGGCGCGCTCCGAGGCACGAAGATGTCCCCGCTCTTCCCGCACCCCGAGGAGCGCAAGGAGCACTACCGGGGCATCGCACTGGTGGACGTGGACGGCGACGACGATCTGGACATCGTCACGAGCATTCCCAACACGCTGCTCCTCGGTGACGGCGAGTGTCGCTTCGAGGACGTGACGGAGAGAGCGGGCATCCGACGCGAGCGCGGGTTCACGGCCATGCAGGCCGCCGACTTCGATCGCGACGGCGACATCGACATCGTGTTCACCGGCAAGCGCCGCCACGCGCTCTTCTACGAGCAGGTCGGGCCCGCGCGCTTCGAGGGGCATCCGATCCTCGCGTCGCGCGACGACAACCACCCGTCGAGCATGACGGCCCACGACGTGGACGAGGACGGCTGGCTCGACCTGATGATCTGCGGCTACGGACCGCTCGTGGATCCGGGGCCCAGTCCTCCCTCGAACGCGGCGAACGCGCGCAACGACCAGATGCTGCGCGGCGGCCCCGACGGGTTCACGGACGTCACCGAGGCCTGGGGGTTGTGGCGGGAGAGCTCGCGCTGGGCCTTCATCGGCTCGTTCGGGGATGCCGACGGCGACGGTGACGACGACCTGTACGTCGCGAACGACTTCGGGCCGAACGTGCTCTACCGGCGCGTGCGCCGCACGCCGCCCCTGTTCGAGCCCGAGCTCGAGCCTCCGGACGAGATCGCGTCGAGCTTCTCCATGAGCGCGACCTGGGCCGACCTCGACGGCGACCTCGACCTCGACATGTACGTGTCGAACATGGAGTCGGTCGACGTCCGCCGGATGGAGCGCCTGCCCGGGCACGCGGCCAGCGAGCCGTGGGAACGCGAGCTCCGCGACCTCATGTCGCGCGGGAACACGGTCCTGATCCAGGAGGACGGCGATGCCGGCACGACCCTGGTCGAGGCCCCCGACTCGGCCGGTGCGCGGAACGCCAAGTGGGCCTGGGGGACCGCCCTCTTCGACTGGGACGAGGACGGCGACGTCGACATCCATTGCGTCAACGGCTTCAAGTCGATCGGTATCGACGACGGGCGCGACTGGGACAGCCTGTGGTGGCGACACGCGCTCGGCGACCGCGTCCGCGACCGGCGCCTGTGGATCGAGAGCCTCACCGTGCACTTCCCGCGCAGCGCGGACCACGGCTGGTCGTGGGCCGGGCACCAGCGCTCGGTCTTCTACCTCAACGACGGCAACGCGCGGTTCACCGAGATCGCGCCCGTGCTCGGACTCGACCAGATCTCGGACGGGCGGGGGCTCGCGATGGGGGATCTCGATCGGGATGGCGACCACGATCTGGTGGGCTCCAACATCGACGCGCCGCATCTCTACGTGCTGCGCAACGACACGGTTCCGGACGCCGGGTTCGCGTGGATCGAGCTCGTACCCGCGGACAATCGCTCGGCCGCGGGCGCCGAGATCCGGCTCAGCGCGGGTGGCCGCGAGCAGCGCCGGGACGTGGCGCTCGCCGCGGGGTTCCTCTCCCAGCACGAGCTGGCGAGCCACTTCGGCCTCGGCGCGGCCGACGGGATCGAGCGTGTCGAGATCGACTGGCCCGACGGCGAGCGCACGGTGCTCGAGGACCTGCCCGCGAACCGCCGCCTGCGGGTGACGCAGGGAGTGCCCGGCTGGGAGGAGGTCCCGCTGCGCCCGCGCAACTACAACGGGACCTTCAGACTCGGCGAGGTGGAGTGGGCGAACGACCTCACGCGGATCGAGCGGATCGGGAACTCGCTGAACCGCCTGCTCGGCGAGGCGGTCGAGCCCTCGCCCCTCGAGCGCCCGGCGCCCGCGGGCACGATCCGCGCCGTCGTGCTGAGGGACCCCGAGGGCGACGGCTCGCCCACGAGCCGCGAAGACCTCGCCGAGCTCGACGGCATCGAGGGGCTGGAGGTCGTGATCGTCACGCCCCCCGGTGTCTCCCCGCCGGCCCTCCCCGCGGGGCTCGCGGCGAGCCGAGCCGTGTACTCGAGCGAGGAGAGCCGTCGCGCGCTCGTGCGCGGGCTCGCCCGCTGGTGCGGCACGCACAACCTGCCCTGGCCGGTCGTGATCTACTGCGATCGCGCAAACGTCGGCGCCATCTCGCGCGGCGCGATCGCGCCCGAGCGGATCCGTGTGCTGTGCAACCTGGCGATCGGTGCGGCCGCGTCGGTTCGAGCCCGCTGAGGCCGGACGCCGTTGACGACGGTCGTCCCCGGATGGGCGGCTCTCGCCACGGTCGCCACGTCGGCGAGGAAGCCGAGCCACGCGCCCCACTCGAGCTCTTCCGATGCAGGGTCGCTCGCCCGGCCCGTCAGCCCGACCGATAGCCGGCGCGGACGAACACGTGCCGTCAGGGCGCCGATCTCCTCGAGCAGTGCACCGCGGGTCTCGGGTGTGGCCAGGAGAGCGTGCTCGAACGCGACGGACGCCACGGGGACCTCGAGCGGATCGAAGGTGAAGAGGAAGAGCGGCGCATCCGTCGTCGCGGAGCCAGCCGGGCCTCCGAACGACGTCGAGGAGAGAGTGGAGCCTGCGGTGGTCCTCTCACGACTCCTGCGATCCCTCGCCCCTTCGGCCACCTGCGGAGGCGAGCTCTGCGGTACGGGAGGCGTCGTGGCGAGCACTTCCAGCGCCCAGCTCTGTGTGGTGGCGTTGGATCCCGAGGCCACGCGCAACGTGATCGGGTGAGTGCCCGCGTCCCCGGACGTCGGCGTCCACGACACGCCTCCGCCGCTGACGGTCATGCCGGCCGGAGCCGTCACGAGCGTGTAGGTGACGGTTCCGCTCGAACCGGACACCGCCGGCCTGTAGGAGTAGTTCGTCCCGGCCGTGACGGTCGCCGGGGGAGTGGTCGTGAAGCGGAGCTTGTCCTTCTTTCGCGAGCAGCCCGCGTTCGCGACCGTGAGCAGGAGAGCCCCCGCCAGGGCGAGGAACCGAAGGGCGAGCTGCGTTCGTGAGGTTCGTGTGTTCTGCATGGCCTCGTCTGGGACCGCAGGTCGCGAGAAGGATCTCGACGCCTACGGTCGGGGTTGGAAACGGGCCTGCAGGTGAGAGCGAGACCGCCGGCCTCGCATTCACGGACCGTAGCGCGCTCCCACGATCCGCACGTTACTCGGAGGTTACTGGCAGCAACCGTTACACGGGCGAGACACCGGGTCCCGCAACGCGAGCTGGCGCCGGTAGTCGCGCGAGAGGCTCGCGGGGAGCGGTCTGCGCGTCAACCCCTACGACGCCGACGGACAGTCGTCGGCCAGCGAGCACGCGGCGCACACGGGGGCCTTGTGCTTGCAGAGCGACTGGCCGTGCGCTCGCAGGAGGTCGTGGGCGCGCATCAGCCACTTGCAGCCGAGCTCGGCGTGGGGTGCGAGGGCGGCGGTGCCCGAACGGTAGGTCGTCGAGTAGCTCTTCGCTTCCGCGGCGAGACCGAGGCGGACCAGTACGCGCAGGCCGTTCGAGTCGAGTGCCGGTAGCGCGTGCGTCCCGGTGAAGAGGAGGATCTTGTCCGCTCCCGGATCGCCGATCCCCGGGAACTTCTTGACCGCGCGCCGCGCCTTCGCGAGCGGGAGCTCGAGGGCGGAGTCGAGGTCCCCCCCGAACGCGTCGTTCACCGTCTCGGCGATCGAGAGGAGCTTCTCGACGCGACGCTCCGGCATCATCCCGCCGAGCGCGGCGAGCTCGCGCAGACGCTCGCGCGAAAGACCCAGGATTCCCGCGGGTCGGAGACCGGTCGCCTCGTCGAGTGCCGCGTACGCCTTCCGCCGTCGCGCGTCGGGAACGAGGTAGGCGGCGTTCTCCCAGAGGATCCAGTCGAGCGCGCTGCGTGGGGGCAGACGCCGGGGTCGTCCGTGCTGTTCTTCGAGTGCATCGAGCCACTCGAGGACGGGGGAGGCCTTCACCCCGCCACTGTACCTGTAGGGTCCGTAGTCCTCTCGCGACGTGCTGCTAGGATCGAGAGCCGGCTTTCCCCTCGAGGAGGTGGACACATGGCCACGCCCGCAGCTCTCGTGCACGTCCTGACCGCAACGGCGGTTCTTGCTCTCACCGCGTCCTTCGCCACGGCGCAGGTCTGTTCCGACGAAGTCGTCCTGAACGAGCTCGGCGCCGGCGTGCCGGGCCCCCTGCTGCGCGCACCCGACGGCGCGCCGGTGGTGGGGGGGCCGTTCTCGCTCCGGATCGAGGAAGCGTTCCCGAACTCGAGCGGAGCGCTCGTGTTCAGCGCGGTCGAGGCGCCCTTCTTCGATCCGACCTACGGCGCGACGTTCCACTTCGGCGTCCCGTACAACACGTTCTTCTTCGCAACGGACAGCGAGGGAATCTCACCGCCCAAGGTCGTCGTCCCGGCACTCGACCCGAGCCTGTGCGGGGCGTTCGTCGTGTTCCAGGCGGGCGTGTTCGATCCCGGGGCGATGAACGGAGTCGCGGTGACGAACGCGCTGCGGTTCCGGGTGGGTGTCAACGCAGGACCGCTCCTCCCGCTCGGCTGGGTGTTCGACAACGACAGGGGCAACAACTGGCTGAGCATCTCGCTCGACACGGGCGACCTCGACGGGGACGGCGTGCTCGACGTGGTCGGCGCCGACAACGACATCCTCAGTTTCGACGCGTTCAGCGTGAGGATCAGCCTCGGGACGTCCGCAGGCGATTTCTCGCCCGCCGCCTATCGTTTCGTCGGCACCAATCCATCCACCGTTCGGCTCGCGGATCTGAATGGAGACACGAACCTCGACATCGTCACGTCGAACTTCGACACCGACGACCTCAGCGTGCTCCTCGGCAACGGAGACGGCACGTTCGGCGCCGAGGCGCGCGTTGGAGCCGGGAACGGATCGATCTGGGTGTCGATCGAAGACCTCGATGGCGACTCCACGCCGGATCTGGTCGTGGCGAACGCGCTCTCCGACGACGTCAGCGTGCTGATCGGCAACGGGGACGGGACGTTCGGCGCGGCCGTCGCCGTACCGGTCGGGAATGGACCCCAGGAGGTGGCGATCGGCGACGTGGACGGGGACACGGAGCTCGATCTGGTCGTGGTGAACTACCTCTCGAGCGACGTCTCCGTGCTGCTCGGCAACGGAGACGGGACCTTCGGCGCGGCAACGAACACTCCTTCGCCCGGCAGGCCCATCTCCCTCGGCCTGGGCGACTTCGACGGGGACGGCGATCTCGACCTCGGCGTGGCGCACGGGCTCGCGGGGAGCACCGGAGTCTTCCTCGGGAACGGTGACGGGACCTTCGGGGCCGCGACGCTCTACCCGGGCGGTCCGGAACCGGTCTCGATGCTCGTCGAGGACATCGACGGCGACTCGGAGCTCGATCTCGCCATCGCCACCAAGGGTGCCGACCGGGTGACTCTGCTGCCGGGAGCGGGTGACGGCACCTTCGGCCCCCCGACCTATGTGGACGTCAGCGGCGCGCCGCGCGAGATCACCTTCGCGGACTTCGATGGAGACGGCGACCGCGACCTCGGCGTGGCCGGGGACCAGTGGTCCGTCACCTACATCCGGAACCGCGGTGACGGGACGTTCGATGGGCCGAAGCACTACGTACCAGGCCCCGACCCCTGGAAGCTCGTGATCGAGGACCTCGACGGCGACGGTTCCAAGGACATCGTGGTTGGCGTTTCGGTCTCCGGGCAAAAGGCGTCCGTACTCATGGGGCGAGGTGACGGGACGTTCGAGGATCCGGCTGGTGTCGCCATAGGACTGGTGAGTACGGACAGCCAGGACCTCGCCGTTGCCGACTTCGACGGGGACGGGGTGCTGGATCTCGCCACGGCCTACGCGAACGACCTCGATGTGGTACTGGGCAACGGCGACGGGACCTTCGGTGTGCCGATCGCCTCTCGCGGCGGCGGCAACTCCTCTTTGAGACTTGTCGCTGGAAGGGTCGACGGGGACGCGTTCGTCGACGTCATCGTGGGAACGAGCTCCGATGAACCGAGGATCCGGCTCGGCAATGGGGACGGGACCTTCGGTCCGGAGGCTGCCCTCCCGAATCCCTGCTGCAACCAAGTTGTCGGGCATGAGGTTGCGCTCGGGGACGTGGACCTCGACAACCTCCTGGATGTCGTCAGCCTCGGCAGGTTCGGATTTTCGGTCTATATCGGGAACGGCGACGGGACGTTCAGCTCCCCGACCACGTACTCCTTCAACGGCGATCCGAACGTCTTCGCCCTGGCGGATCTGAACGAAGACGGTTCGCTCGACGTCGCCCTCGGCGGGGAGGTACTCCTGAACGACGGGAGCGGGAACTTCGGACCCTCCATCGGTACGGGCAGCGCCTCCTTCTCGCTCCGTGTCGCCGACCTCGACGGCGACGGGAATCCGGACCAGATCGTCGGGAGCAGACTCCTCCAGGTCCTGGTCGGTGACGGCGCGGGGAACTTTTCTCCTCCCGCCACGGCGTTCTTCGCGGGGTATTCAGCCGCTATCGCCGTCGACGACCTCGATGGAGACGGCATTCCGGACGTTGTCGTCTCGGGCTATCCCGCAGACTTGACCTTCATCGTCCCGCATCCGACCCCCAACTACGTCACCGTGTTGCTCAACCAGCTCGGGGAGTGAGCGACCGGCTCAGCGCACGTTCGCCAGCACGATCTCGCGCAGGACCGCCGGGTCCGTGAGGGGCGAGAGCTCGTAGACGACGAACGGACCCACACGACGTTTGTGCACGAGGACGTCACCGCTCGGCTGGGGCAGGGGATCCAGCTCGAACAGGTCGATCACGACGATCACGAGGTTCTCGTCGCGCCACCCGAAGAGGACCGTGGACGTCGGCAGGTGCTCGGAGGCGATCACTCCGCCCGGGACCAGCGCGAGGTCGTCCGTGCAGGTGAGCATGCCGTCGCGTTGCTCCTCGAGCAGCGCCGCGAACGTGTGCGCCGTGCAGCCGAGCTGCGACACCTGCGAGGCGTTGACCTCCGCGTAGAGGGTTGCCGCCTGGAGGGGCGGGTCCGCGGCACCCCGGAGCCAGAACGCGCCGAACGTCAGTGCCGCGACGATGCCGGCCGCCGCGGCGAGCCGCAACGCCGTCACGCGCCATGCGGAGCCGGCCCGCACTTCGGGTTCGGACTCCAGCGCGGCCTGCGCGATCGCGCGCAGGTCCGCGGGGGGCGTGAAGGTGCGCCGCAACCATCCGTCGAGGTCCCCCTGGAGCTCGTGCTCCCGGTCGAATCGCTGCGCGAGCTCCGCGTCCCCCCGGAGCCTGGCCTCGAGGTCCTCGCGCTCCCGGCCGGACAGGAGCCCGTCGAACAGCCGGTCGAAGGAGGCCATGTCCGCCGCGTGCCCGCTCACGTCGTCACCCCCGCTGCAGCGTCGCGGCGTCCTTCGAGGCGACGTCGCAGTTGCGCCCGTGCGCGGTGGACGTGACTCATGGCCGTCCCCTCGGGGATGCCGAGCATTTCGGAGATCTCTCGGTAGTCCATGTCGTGCAGGGTCCTCAGGAGGAGGCAGGTCCGCGCCATCGGCTTGAGGGCTTCGAGAGCCGACGCCAGCTCGCCGTCGAGCTCGTGGTGTCCCGGCGCGACGGCCGCGCGCGGGATCCGGTCGATGACCTCGGGGTCCTCGGTGCGAACCGGTCGGCGCCCCCTCGTCCGCAGGTGGTTGAGCGCGACGAGGCGAACGATGCGCCCCATCCACGCCGTGAAGTTGCTCGTCGCATCGAACTGCTCCAGCTTCCGCAAGCCGATCACGCAGGCCTCCTGCAGGACGTCTTCGGCGGCGCTCCTGTCCCCGACGACCGCGGCCGCCGCGGTCCAGAGGACGCCCGAGGATTCCGTGAACCGGTCCGCGAACCGGTCGCGTGTCAAAGTCTCGGTCAAGTGGAGCGGATCAGCAGTAGAGGGATATGTGAGCGTCGAGCAGCGCGATCATCTGCTGGACTTCGTCGCGCAGGGACGCGCTCCTCGTGCGGGTTTCGGGCACCAGGCGGCTGGTGAAGTCCGTTTCCTCCTCGCACAGGGAGAGTGAGGCGTCGCAGATCGCGGCGAGCTGGTGCAGGTCGGAGCGGTACTCGATCAGGAGGGTCTTGAAGTCCCACAACTGTGCGGAGTGTCGCGCGAGCACGCGATTCGTGTCGGCGATCGTCTCGCGAGTCTCGGAGTCGAGGGCGTCCACCTCTCCGCGAATGGTGTGCAGCATCGCAAGCGCGTCCAGCGTACTCAGCACCGGCCGGGTGCTCTCTGGCGAACGCGGTCCGAAGCCCAGGGCGCCGAGTGTTGCCTCGTGCACGTCGAGCAGGTTCGCGAGCGTGTCGAGCTCCGTCTCCTGGTCGAGGACGCTCTCCCGGAGCGGCCGCACGGCGCCTTCGCCGCACTCCAGCCGGGAGGCGGCGGTCCGAGCGTGGTCGAGGCCGTGGTGAAGCGTGCGGACGACCTCGTAGGTCGCGCGGCTGTAAGGGCAGGCCTCGTAGAGAGCTGCTCCCGCCTCGACGAGCTCGGCGCGTTCCACTCCCTCGAGCCCGCGCGCTCGACGGGTGATCTCGAGCAGGGCTTCCCGGGCCTGTTCCGGACCGCGCCGGACGAATTCGTGAGCCCGCGCGCCGTCCATCTCGAAGACGGAGGGGGGCGCGGGGGGCGGCGAATCCGAGGACCAGGCTGCGGCCAGCACGACGGCGGCGG
>JAJDET010000315.1 GCA_029259655.1 Planctomycetota bacterium | reverse complement strand
CTGATGCGCGCCGAATCAACCCGGTGAGACGGAGTCGCGCCGTGGCCGCCCGCAGGGCATCTCGGCGCGCGCTCCAACAACTCTCCCACGCGTTCACCTCGCGAGGCCGAAGGCCTCGCCCGGCGCGGGGTCGCGCCGTAGCCGCCCGCAGGGCATCTCGGCGCGCGCTGATGCGCGCCGAATCAACCCGGATTTGGCGGCCCAACCCCCAGCGCCCTGTCACTCCTCGCCCGTTGCCAGCCCCCCGAGCCCTCTCACCCTCAGCGCACTTCTAGCCGCCAAACTCGCGGAAGCACCTGTCCAGGAGCTCGGGGAGGCGTCCGGCAAGGGTCTCGAGGCCCTCGAAATCCGAGACGCGGACGGCATCGGCTAGCTCCCTGGCGACGGTCAGCAGGCTCTCCTCGTCGAGGGTCGTCGCGGCACCCGTGAAGAGCTCCACGGCTCGCTGCGTTCCGCGCTCGTCGCGCTCGGAGATCCCCGTCCGGAGGTCGTCGACGCACGCCCGCGTGCGGCGCTCGAAGCCGGAGAGCGCGCGCGAGAGGACGCCGCTCGGAGAGTGGACGCTCTCCGCGATCGGAACGTCGGGGGTCGGCTCGGCCCCGCCCGGTGTCCGGGCCGCCCCGTTCGGGGAGGGCACGCGCTCGTCGAGAGGTCCGAAGGGCACCCCGGTGGAAACGCTGGCCCGGCGGCGCGCGATCGTGTCGAGCTTCGCGACCAGCTCGCGCGGCGGGACGGGCTTCGAGAGGTAGTCGTCCATTCCGGCGCGCAGGCACCGCTCGCGATCGCCCTTCATCGCGTTCGCCGTGAGCGCCACGATCGTCGGGCGGTCGTCGCGATCGCCGAACTCCTCCCGGATGCGGCGGCTCGCCTCGAAGCCGTCCAGGCGCGGCATCTGGCAGTCCATCAGGACGACGTCGTAGCCACGCTTGGAGACGCGTCGCACGGCCTTCTCGCCGTCGTCGACGATGTCGCAGGAGTAGCCGGCCAGGTCGAGGAACTTCTGCACGACGACCTGGTTGATCTTGTTGTCCTCCGCCAGGAGGATCCGAACAGCGGCACGCGCCTCCAGTGAGAGGTCGGCTGCGAGCTCGAACGCGTCCTCTCTCGACTGCACCTCTTCCACGCCGAGCACGTCCGCGACGCTCGCGTAGAGACGCGTGATGTGAACCGGCCTCACGACTGACGTGCGGGCCGCCTTCGGCTCTTCACCGATGGAGGGGACGACCGCGATGATGGGCGGCGGCTCCTCGAGCTCCTTCGCGGCGGCCACGACGCGCTCGAAGCCACCGCGCCGAAGCTCCGAGTCCGCGATGACGAAGCCGTAGGAGTGCCGTCCGAGCGCGCGGGCGGCCTTGCCCCCCGTCGGTTGCTCGTCCCAGTCGAAGCCCCAGGCAGTGAGCCGCTTCCCGATGCTGTCGGTCTCGGGTCCGGGCCGGGCGGCGAGCAGGACGCGTGTCGCCTGCAGGTCTTCTTCGAACTCGTAACGCATCGCGTCGCTGTCATCGCGTGCGAGCCGAGCGCTGAACCAGAACGTGGACCCCTCGCCGACGGAAGACAGCACGCCGACCTGCCCGTCCATGAGCTCGGCGATCTGCTTGCAGATCGCGAGGCCGAGGCCGGTCCCGCCGAACTCGCGCGTCGTCGAGCTGTCGACCTGGGTGAACGGCCGGAACAGGCGGTCCACTCGCTCTGCGGGGATGCCGATACCGGTGTCGCTCACGGCGAAGCGCACGAGCACGCCCTCCGGCGTCTCGCTCTCTTTCTCGATCGTGAGCGAGACGCGGCCCTTCTGCGTGAACTTGAGCGCGTTGGAGAGGAGGTTGGCGAGCACCTGACGGATGCGCGTCGGGTCGCCCATGAGAGCGGCCGGGACGTCGGGCTCGATGTTGCAGTCGAAGTCGAGGTCCTTCTTGCGCGCGACGTCGGCAAAGAGCTCCACGACCTCTTCGGCCGTGCGGAAGAGGTCGATCGGGATCTTCTCGAGTCCGAGCTTGCCCGCCTCGACCTTCGAGAAGTCGAGGATGTCGTTGATGATGGCGAGCAGGGATTCGGCCGAGCCCTGGACCATCCCGACATAGCGCTCCTGATCCGGCTTGAGGTCCGTCTGCAGGAGCACCTCGACCATCCCGAGGACGCCGTTCATCGGCGTCCGGATCTCGTGGCTCATGTTGGCCAGGAACTCCGACTTGGCCGCGGTGGCCTCGTGAGCCGCGCGCATCGAGTCCTGGAGGTGGCCGTTGAGCTTCCTGAGCTCCGTCGTGCGTGCGAGGACCTCGTTCTCGAGGTGCGCGCTGTAGTGGCCGAGCACGGCATCGCGCTCCTGGACCTGGTCCAGGAGCCGGTTGAAGGAGTCCGTCAAGAAGCCGATCTCGTCGGCGCTGGTCTTCTCGGCGCGGAGCGAGAGATCGTTGCGCTCCGAGACGGCCCGGACGGTCCGTGCCAGGCGCAGGATCGGGTCGGAGATGAACCTCTGGAGCCGAGAGGAGATCACGAGCCCGACGCCGCAGGACGCGACCAGGACGAGCCCCAGCATCGCGGCCAGCTTCTTCTCGCGCTCGACGAGCTCGCGCGCGTCCGCCTCGAGCCACAGGACGCCGACGACCTCTCCCCGCAATCCGACCGGCGTGTACACGCGCAGGCTGTTTCCGTCGCGCTCGCGGGCCGAGTAGCGGAACGGCGGGAGCGCGATGGAGTCGCCGCTGTCCTCGCGGGCGAACGTCGAGAAGGGTTCGCCGTCGGGCGTGAACAGGATGGCCGCACGCACGTTGGGCTGCGAGCGGAGCGAGAGGAGCCGTTCGGCGACGAGCGCTCCGTCACGGGCGGCCAGGGGCTCCGCGCTGTTCTGTCCGACCACGTCCGCCATCGCGCCGAGGTCGCGAAATACGGACTCTCGGAAGGTAGCGCGTGTGTACGCGCCCCAAACGATGCACGCCACGAGGAGCGTTGCCGCGCCGACCAGGATGGAGATCAGGGTCAGCTTGCGACGGATGGAGAGGTCGCGGAGGAACTGCATGCCCGTGGGCTCGGGATCGCTCGCGCGTTACCCCGATCCCGGCGGGATCTCTTCGACTCCACCTGGCGACAATCCTTAGTTGGTGTCTCCCTCTGATGCTGGAAGTGTTTTCCGGGAGCGTTCGGCCCGCCACTGGGCATAAAGACCCTCCCGGCAGTCTTTTCCCACCGGCACTCGAACGCGCAGCCGGCGGGCAACCTCGAGGTCGATCTCGGCCACGACGAGACCCGCCTCCCCGCGCCCCTCCGCGAGGGTGCGACCGTGGGGATCGACCACGAGAGAATTGCCGGGGAACTCGAGCTCGACTCGCCGGCGCCCGACGAGCTCGGTGCCCGTGCGGTTGGCGGCGATCACGAAGCACTGACCCTCGACGGCTCTCCCGTGGACGAGTGCCCTCCAGTGGGATTCGCGCGGGCGAGGCCACTGCGCCGGGCAGAGCAGGAGGTCGGGGGCGCCGGCGAAGGCGGCCTCCGCGCAGGCCCCGAAGCGCAGGTCGTAGCAGACGACGGCGGCCAGCCGACCGGCGCTGGTGTCGACGACCGAAGGGGCGTCGCTGCCGGCCGAGAAGCTCTCGCCCTCGGCCGTCGGGGAGAAGAGGTGCACCTTTTCGTAGGAGAGCAAGAGCTCCCCCCGATCGTGGACGGTCAGGCGGTTCGCGGGTGGGCCGTCCGGGTGCTCCGCGAAGGCGGACCCGGCGACGACGAGCCCGAGCTCGCCCGAGAGCTCGGCGACGCGCGCGACCGCCGCCGTGGAGGCGGCGAGGAGCTCCTGACCCACCTCGGAGGCGCCGGGGAAGGATGTCGGCCACATCTCGGGCAGACAGACGAGCCCGCAGCCGCTCGAGGCCGCCTCGGCGAGGCCGCGCTCGACGGCGGCGAGATTCCTCGCCGTGTCGCCCCGGGCAACGTCGAACTGGAGCGCGCCAACCCGCATCCCCCTCATTCTGGCGGCTCGTCCAGTGGAATCGCGCCCGCACTTCTTGAATCATCCGGGCGTGGCGAGGCCCAGCAGGAACCTCGCGGGTGGGGTCCTCACCGGACTCGCGCTCGTCGGAGCGGCGGGCGTGGCTCGGGAGCTCGCGGGCCTCCGCGTCGAGGGCGTCCCCTCCGCGCTCGCCGTCACGCTCGCGATCGCGCTGGTCGGTCGCGTCGTCCTCTCGGTGCTGCCGGCCGGGCTCGTCGGCGGTCACGGCTGGAGAGACCTGCCGGCGACGTGGGCCGCGAGCCACGTGCTCGGGCTCGCCGTGCTGGGCGTGTCGAACGCCCTGCTCGAGCTCCTCCCGCTCTTCGATGCGGTCGCGGGGCGGCGCGCTGCGCTCCTCGCACCGTGGGTTCTCGTCGCGCTCGGGCGCATCGCGACCCTGCCCGGTGCGATGGTCCCGCGGCATGCTCCGCGCGAGCAACGGCTCGCGGGCGCGGCGCGCACGCTCCCTCTTCTGGCGGTGCTCCTGGTGGCGCTCGCGGGGACTGCGGCCGTCGCATCCGCCGCGGAAGCCGGATCGTCCCCGGCGCCGTCGCGCACTCCGCTGGGCGCGCTCCTCTCCGAGCTCGGCGTGAGCGGCGGCGCGGCGAACGGAGTCCTCGCTGCCTCATCGTGGGCCGCAGCGGTCGTCCTGCTCTCGTTCGGGCTGCGCGTTGCACGACGGGCACCGGCGGAGCGCGCGGGACTCGCGGCGCTCGTCGCCGCGACGCCGATGGTTGCCCACGGCGCGAGGGACCACGCTGACGAGCTCGCCGCCGCCTCGTTCCTGATCGGCGGCGCGGTGTTCGCGATCGCGTGGCTGCGGCGGGCCGACCGACGCTCGCGACTGCTAGCGATGGTCGTCTTCACGGCGCTGCCGCTCGCGTCCTGGAACGGTCTCGTCCTCGGCGGGCTGGGCCTGGTGGCGCTCGTCGCGTTCACCCCTCGAGTGTCCCGGAGACCGCTCCTCTTCGGGTCCATCGCCGCGTGGCTCCTCGTCGCCTGGCCCCTCGCGGGGCGTTTCGCGGACGAGCTCGCCGCCGACGAGATGGTCTGGGTCGCCGCGTCCCCGATCGAGCGCCTGCGCGCGGCGCTCGACGTGTCGAGCTTCGGGTTCGGCGCCGCGCTGGTGCTCGCCGGTCTCGCGCTCTCGGTCGCCGTCCTGGCCCGCCGCCTCGGACGGGTGCGGGCGGCCCCCGCGGACGCGATCGACGAACCGTTGCGCGAGCTCGCCTTCGCCGTCGCCCTCGCCATCGCCACGCTCTTCGCACTCGCCCCGGGCTGGGCTCGGCTCCCGGACGCGGACCAGGTCGCCGCCTGGTCCCGCCTCGGCCTCCTGATGTGGCTCCCGCTCGGCGCGCTCGCCGGAGGCCTCGCCCTCGCGCGATCGGAACGCGCCTAGAGGCGCGGCCGAAGAGTCGGCCACGCGTGACTTGACGCGACTCCGCGCCGGGCTCGGCCTTGTCGGCCGCGCCTCTAGCGCCGTCCGCGGTGGCGCTCGCGCCGGTCGCGCAGGTCCTCGTCCATCTCCGCTTCGGGCGGGAGGCCCCAGTACGTCAGCCAGTCGAGCCGGTCCGCGGTCGCGAGATCCGGGAGACCCTCGGGGACCCCGTAGTCCTCGGGCAACCGCTCCAGCCAGCGCTGCCACCAGGTGATCGAATCGCTGTCCTCGCCGGTCAGCACCAGGAGCGCCAGACGGAAGTCCAGACGCAGGTCCTCGTGACGCTCCACGGGCACCTCGACGAAGAGCTCGACCAGACGGTCGACCGATCGCGGCTCGCGGATCCGCGCCAGTCCGCGGACCTTGGTCCGCAGGAGCTCGATGGGCACGGGCTCACCGTCCTCGCGCATCCACGCGACGTCGCTGAAGATCTCGAACGAGTCCGCGTGCCCGTGCCGCCCGATCGCCCGCAGCGTGCGATCGGCGAGATCGGGATCGATTGCGAGCCGCTTGCCGGTCCTCCAGTACTGCTCGAGCGCGAGCCGCGCCTCGTCCAGCTCCATCTCGGCCAGCGCTCCCACGGCGGTCCGGCGCACGGCGGGCTTGCGATGGTCGAGCACGCCGGCGATGCGCGCGACGACCTCGGGGTGATCGACCTCTTTCGCTCGCCCGATCGACGCGATGATCGCGAAGTCGAGCCGGCTCCTGAAGGACTTGTCGAGGTCCTCGAGGGCCGCCATGACGGGCTCGGGCAGCGGCTCTTCCTCTTCCTGCTGCTGGGCGAGGGAGGGGGAGAGGGAGAGGGCGATGATGAGCTCGAGCAGCATGGGCGGACCTACGGCGAGAGGGCTCCCGCGTGGGCGATCGAAGGTCATTCTCTGCCGGCCGCCCCTCCCCCGCCACCACGAAGTCCTCGGCGCGGACCGCACGGGTATGTTCCCCTCATGGGACCCGGCATGAGACTCGGCCCGCTCCTCCTCCTGCTCTGCGCCGCCTGCGTCAGCCCGCCGACCACGGCGACCGGGCGCACTCGCGTCGTGTTGCTCGGTACGGGGACTCCGAACGCGGAGCCCGACCGCTCCGGACCCGCGACGGCCGTGGTGGTCGACGACCGGGCCTACCTCGTGGACTGCGGCCCAGGCGTGGTGCGCCGCGCCAACGAGGCGTCGAAGCGCGGCATTCCGGCCCTCGCGGTCGAGCGCCTCGAGCACGTCTTCCTCACCCACCTGCACAGCGATCACACGGTCGGGCTGCCCGACCTCGTCTACACGCCCTGGACCCTCGAGCGCGAGGCGCCGCTCCGGGTCTTCGGCCCGCCGGGTACGGCGGCGATGGTCGCACACGTGCGCGACGGCTGGAGCGCCGACGTGCGCGTCAGGATCGACGGCCTCGAGCCGGCGAACACCACGGGTCACCGCGCCGAGGCGCACGACGTCCGACCGGGCGTCGTCTACGAGGACGAGCTCGTCCGCGTCACCGCCTTCGCCGTCCCCCACGGCGCGTGGGAGCACGCCTTCGGCTACCGCTTCGACACGCCCGACCGCGTGGTCGTGATCTCGGGCGACACGCGTGCGAGCGAGGCCGTCGAGCGGGCCGCGACCGGCGCCGACGTGCTGGTGCACGAGGTCTACTCACAGGCGGGCTTCGACGCGAAGCCCGAGGACTGGAAGCGCTACCACGCGGGGTCCCACACCTCGACCGGCGAGCTGGCCGCGCTCGCGAGCCGCGCGAAGCCCGGCCTCGTCGTGCTCACCCACCAGCTCTTCTGGGGCTCCGACCACGCGGACCTCCTGCGCGAGATCCGCGCCGCGGGATACCGGGGACGGGTGGTATCGGGGAACGACCTC
>JAJDET010000314.1 GCA_029259655.1 Planctomycetota bacterium | reverse complement strand
TCCCCGCAGTGCCGTGCTCTCCGCGCACGGGCGGATGCCCGCGCGCGCGAGGAAGGCGCCCCAGCGCCGGTCCCTTGTGAGCCGACCGCCCTAGGCGGTGTCGGCGTGTTCCATGAGGTTTCTTCCGCCCGCCGGAGGCATCGCCGCGGGTACCGCGGCTTCACCGGTTGGGGTCGGGGTGCCCGCGGACGGGTAGCTTTCCATGGGTTGCAGGTGTCGGGGAGTCGGAATGCCTTCGCGATGCTTGCGCGGGCTGCGCCGCGCAAGCGAGACGTCGGGAGGCGTCGACACGTGGGGGACGTCGGTGCGGGACGTCGCAATGCGCACTCGCTCGCGGGCTTCGCCCGACGAGCATCGCGAGACTGGGGGCCGAAGCGCATGCGGCTCGTCACCCCTGGTGCGATACGCGACGGCGCGGCACCACGGCACTCCGCCGAGGATGCGCCGGTACCCGGCGCGATGCCTCCGGCGGGCGGAAGAAACCCGATGGGGGACACGCCGACATCGCCTACGGCGGTCGGCTCACGAGCGAGAGCGCCTCAACGCGCTACGCTCGGCGCGCCGGCCGACGCCGGCGCGATCGAGCCCAGCTCGGTGGCGATCCGGCGCAACCGTGTGGCGTGCAGCTCGGCCGGGTGGCGCAGCGTCTCCGCGGCAACACGCTCGAAACCCGCCAGGACGTCGCGCTGCACCTGCGCGTCGAGCAGCTCCCCGACGAGCGGGAGGAGGACGTCGTCCTCCACCGACGCGTGGCTCACCTGGAGGAGCGCGTACCGCTGGGCGCGCTGGGCGAAGGCGTCGCGCGAGAGGGAGTCGCCGTAGGCGGCTGCCTCCAGCCCGTGGCGCAGGCCCTCGAGCAACGCGCGCTCCTCGCCGTGGTCGGCGACGAGCTCGGCCACCCTCCTCGGGGCCAGCCCCGACGCCAGGAGGGCGGGGAACAGGCAGCGCTCCTCCTTCTCCTGGTGGGCACCGTCGGCGAACTCCTCGAAGAACTCCACGAGCTCGACGGCGGCGCGCGCGTCGAGCTCCTCCCCCTCCAGCACGTCGTCCGCCAGCCGGAAGAGGCACGCGGCGGCGCGGCGGATCATGCCGTGCTCCTCCCTCAGGACCTCGGCGATTCGCTCCATGTCGACCTCCCTGCGCTCGTGGCGCTCGCACTACATCGGCGCCGCGCACCCGGCGACTCGATACGCCGAGGAGCGCAGTCCGACACCGCACGGCCCTCGGAGGGCCCTCACTCCAGACGCGCCAGCCGATCGTGGACCTCGTCCGCCCACGGGCTGCGGGGGTCCTCGCGCAGGTACTCGAGATAGTGTCGGCGCGCGCCGTCGGCGTCCCCCGCGAGCTCGAGCGTGGCCGCCAGGTTGAAGTGCGCGTCGGCGTAGTGCGGCTCGACGGCCAGCGCTCGGCGGTAGGCGCGCACCGAGTCGTCGAAGCGCTCGAGCTCCACCAGGACGTTCCCGAGATTGTTCCAGGCCTCGACGTGGCTCGGGTCGACCTCCGTCGCCTGTGCGTAGGCGTCGGCCGCCTCGGCGCGGCGCTCGAGCGCGTAGAGCGCGTTTCCCAGGTTGAAGCAGGCCTCGGGCGTCGGGCCGTCTTCGCCGATCGCGTGGCGGTACGCGCGCACGGCCTCGTCCAGGTCGCCCTCGTCCTCCGCGGCGACCGCTCGATCGAACCAGCGCGATGACGCGGCCACATCGTCGTCGCGGACGAGCGTGAGGGCCGGCGGTGCACCGGTCTCGTCGAAGGTGAATCGGAGTTGCCCACTGGTCTCCGCGACGAGGCCGTCCTCCAGGCGCACGAGCAGCGTGCCGGTCGTGTCGAGGACGTCGAGCTCGGCCGCCGACGCGTCGCCCAGCCAACCTTGGAGCTCTGCCAGGCTCCGCCGGATCCGGGCCGGCGTCACCCCGTCCTTCGCGAGCTCGCCCAGTGCACGCGCCACGGCGACCTGGTGGAAGTCGAAGAAGGCGAGCCTGTTGACCGTGCGCACGGGCTCCACGAGACCGTGGCGTACCCACGAGCGAATCGTCGCCGTCGGTAGGTCGAGGATCCGCGCGAGCTGCGCCGTCGTGTACAGGCGGTGAATGTCCTCGCTGCGCTCGCCGATGCCGAGCCGCGCCAGGAACTCCTGCTCGGCGATCACGCGGATCGCCCCGCCCGCCTGCGCCAGCGCGCGCGCTCGAACGAGTGAGCGTGTCGGCTTCCCGTCGTCGCCGAGCGGGGGTCCGCCCTGGCCCACGACGAGGAGCGCCGTCTCCGCCGTCGGCGCCGCGACGTAGCGGCCGCCCGCCTCGCCGATTCGCCGGACCGCTTCGCCGCGCGACATCGAGGCGAGGCGACCCGTGACGGCGACCTCGAGGTCGATCAGTCCCTGCGAAGTCATTCCTCGACCAGTGCCACGAACACCGGAGCGCGGAGCATACCCGTCGCAGTTCGCTCCAGGTAGCTCACCGTGCAGAAGACACCGGGCTCGACCCATGTGCCCTCGTTCTCGCCGCAGTCGACGACCGGTGCGTCGCGCGTCGCGTTCGCGAGGCGCGCGTGGAGCTTCGCCCGCATGACGTCGGTCAGCCCGCTCCCCACGCGACCCACGCAGCGCAGGACGCCGCCGTCGTCGGTGCCGACGATCAGGCTGCGCAGGTCGTTGCCCTCGGCCTGGAAACCGAGCACGACGCAGTGCACGTGCTGGCGCGCCTTGATCTTGATCCACTCGTCGGTGCGTCGCCCGGGGTGGTAGCGGCTCGCGAGCCGCTTCGCGACGATGCCCTCGATGTCGAGCGCGTTGACCTCGTCGAAGAAGGCCTCTCCGGCCCCGACGATCCCGTCGGAGAGCACGAGCCGCGGGTCGCCCAGGGCCTCCACGACGGCCGCCAGCTCCTCGCGCCGCTCCGAGAGCGGCCGCTCGCAGAGCGACCCGAAGCCGCGGTAGACGAGGTCGAACACGACGTAGGTCGCGGGCAGCGCGTTCGCCAGCTCGCGGTACCGGCGCTCGCCGCGAGCCTGCTCGCGCGTGAGCATCCCACCGAAGACGGCCTTGCCGTCGACGATCACGCAGACCTCTCCGTCGAGGACGAGGCCCGGTTCGAGCCGCGAGAGGAAGCCCAGCTCGGGGTAGCGCTCCACGAGCGAGCGCTTGTTGCGGTTGATCAGCCGGTAAGACCCGTCGCCGTCCCCGTAGGCGAGGGCCCGCGTCCCGTCCCACTTGACCTCGAACAGGTGCTGGTCCGAGTCGAAGGCCTTGCCGGACTTCGCCAGCATCGGCGGAACGAAGTCGGGGAGTGTCCCCAAGGTCGGGAGTCCGCGGCGCTAGCCGCTCTTCTTGCGGCGGGCGCCGGACTTCTTCTCGATCGCCTCTTTGACGGACGGCGCCATCTTCTTGCCCGAGGACTGGGCCGCGGCGACGCTCGCCTTGAGCGCCTCCATCAGGTTGATGATCTTCGGCTCCTCGTGATCCGGCGCCTGGACGATCTCCTTGCCGTCGACCTTGAGCTGGATCAGCTCCGAGAGCTTCTCGTTGTAGGCGTCCTCGTACTTCTCGTAGTTGAACTCCTCGATCTTCGACGCGCTGATCAGCGTGTTCGCGAGCGTGAGCTCTTCCTTCGTCGTCTCCTGCTCGTCGAGCTCCGTGAGGAACTCGTCCATCCCCTTCACCTTCTTCGAGATGTTGAGGACGGTCATGCCGAGCATGCGATCCATCGGGCGCACCAGCACGAGCTGCTCGCGCCCGGACAGGACCACCTGCGCGATCGCGACGACGTCGGCGTCGACCATGCCCTTGTGCAAGAGCGCGTAGGCCTTGCCCCCGGCCGCGCCGTCCGGGAGCAGGTAGTAGGTCTTGCCCGCCAGGTAGATCGGGTCGACGGCCTCGGGCGAGATGAACCCGTCGATGCGCACGGCGTGATCGGCCTCGGGCCGGAGCTTGTTCAGCTCGTCAGGCACGATGACCACGTACTGGTCCTTGGCGTACTCGTAGCCGCTGACGATCTCGGTCTGCTTGAGCTCGCCGTGCTCCGGGCAGATCTTCTGGTACTTGACGCGGCTGTGGCAGTCCTTGTGGAGCTGGTTCAGCCGGAGCGTCTCGGTCGTGTTGTTCGCGGTGAAGGCCTTCACCGGGACGGTGATCAGGCTGAGCTTGAGGTAGCCCTTCCAGGAGGAGCGGGGTGCCATGGGATACTGAGGATAAGGGGTCGCGGAGTCCCTAGATCGGCGGAGAGAGTCGATTCCGTGAGCCGAGGGCTGTACAGGCCCGCAAAACCGGTCCTTTTTCCGTTCTGAAGGTGCCCGTGCCCGTGCCCGTGCCCGGCGGGGGGGACATCGGGGGGGGCGTGTCGCCGCCGGGCACGGGCACGGGCACGAAAGAGAGAGAGAGAGAAAGAGAGAGAGCCTCCTACGCGGTCTTCGGTTCACGGCGGCCGAAGAGCGCTGTCGCCACGGAACCGGCGACGACCAGCACGGCTCCTACGACGCCCCAGACCCCGACCGGATCCGAGTCGAACCACTCCGGGTACAGGTGGCTCGCCGTCATCCCGAAACCGATCGTCGCGAGCGGCGTCAGCGCCAGAACGGCCGACACGCGCGAGGCTTCCCAGTGCGCCAGCGCTTCCGCGAATGCCCCGTAGGCGATGGTCGTGTTCAGGGCGGTGAACGCGAGCAGGC
Source organism: Planctomycetota bacterium (assembly GCA_029259655.1). Taxonomy (GTDB): domain Bacteria; phylum Planctomycetota; class UBA1135; order UBA1135; genus OFTM220. The sequence goes on along the minus strand of JAJDET010000314.1, from coordinate 7,161 downwards.
CGAGCTCGACGGTGCCGAGCGCGACGAGGTCCGACGGCGTCGCGAACGGCCAGAACGCGACGGCGCACACGACGTACACGCAGAGCATGATCCCCTGCGAGCCGAGCCGCACGAGGAGCTGCTTCTGGGCCAGCCCGTAGACGGCCCAGGTCACCGCAGCGAGCACGACCCAGGCCGAGCCGACGTAGTAGCGGTCGAGGTCCGCGAGGAACCTCGCGATCTGTCCCCAGAAGAAGAGACCGAGGCCGCCGAGCAGTGTGGCGAACCCGATCCACTGCGCGACCGAAAAGCGCTCGCGGAAGACGAACAGGCCGCCCAGCGCGAGCAACGGCGGCGAGAGCTGGATCACGATCTGCGACGTGGCGGGCGTCGTCAGGTCGAGTCCGATCATGTACGTGATGTAGTTCGCGCCCAGCCCTCCGATCGCCAGGAGGAGCAGGACCCAGCCCGCGCGTCCGAGGCCGGAGAACCGCGGCAGCCGTCCCTTCGCGGCGAGCAGGGCGCCTACGATCAGGGCCGAGACGAGGAACCGGAACCAGACGATCGTCCACGAGTCCGTGACGCGCAGGACCGCCTTCAGCGCGAGGGGCAGCATGCCCCACATCACCATCGTCGTCGCGGCGAGCGCGAAGCCGAGCCCATGACGGCCCGAGGAGCGGTGAAGCTCCATGGACTAGCAGTACCGGCTCGGGCGCATGGGCGGGGGAGGATAGCAGCGGAGCGGGTCAGCCGCGGGTGGTCGGTGCGCGCTTTCGGTACGCTCGTCCCGATGCAATCGCGCCTCGCCCCCGTGCTAGCGATCGCGCTCGTAGCCTGCGCGCCGCCGAGAGTCGATCTGCCCGAGCGCCGCGTCGTGCTGGTCACGCTCGACACACTGCGCTGGGATGCCTTCGCGAGCCCGGACTCGGACATGCCCGAGACGGCCCTGTGGGCCGAGGGCGCGACCGTCTTCGAGCGCTACTACAGCGCCTCGCCGGTGACGCAGCCGGCCCACGCGTCGCTCATGACGGGGCTCCAGCCCTGGGAGCACGGGGTGACGCGCAACGGGCTCGTTCTCGACGGCTCGCGCGAGACCGTCACCGAGCTCCTCGCGGACGCCGGGTGGCGGACCGGGGCTGTGGTCGCCTCCTTCCCGCTGACGCGGCGCATGGGGCTCGACCAGGGCTTCGGGATCTACGTCGACGACTTCGACCGCGCCATGGGCGACGTCTGGAACGAGTTCCCCGTCGACCGCGACTTCTACTCCCTGGCGGGGAGGGTGACCGAGCGTGCTCTCTCGCTGCTCGACGACCTGGGCGGGCCGTCGCAGTTCCTCTGGGTCCACTACTTCGATCCCCATGCGCCCTACGGCGATGCGTCGGGGGACGAGCCGATCCTCTATCCGAAGCTCCGGAAGGCGGTGCTGCTCGAGCCGGAGAGCGACGCCGCAGCGCGCGTTGCGCTGGCCGCCGCACGGAAGGCCTACCGCGCGGACGTGCGCGCCTTCGACGTCGAGCTGGGGCGGCTCCTCGCTCGCCTGGAGGCCGACGCCGGCGCCGGCGGGGTCGAGACGCACGTGGTCCTGGTCTCGGACCACGGCGAGAGCTTCGGCGAGGACGGCTCCCTGGGGCACGGGAAGCGCCTGACCGCGGTACAGGTTCAGGTGCCGCTCGTCATCCGTTCAGCGCGCGTGCAGCCGGGGGTCCGGTCGGACGACGTGGGGTCGATCGATGTCGCGCGCACCCTCTTGGACCTCGCGGGGGTGGCCGCGAGCGCGTTCGGCGGGCGCGTTCTCGGAGAGCCCGTCGAGGGGCCGGTCTTCGGTATGCGCAACACCTTCACCGGACCGGCAGTCGACGAGAGGACCGACGGCACGGAGCGCGTGCTCGACGGTCCGCGCTGGTTCGCGGCCGAGCGCGGCAACCTGTTCAGCGGCGACGCGAATGGAGTCTGGAGCGACGACGACGAGGCGCGACCGGCGCCCCAGGACGTGGCTTTCAGGCTGGCGCCGCTCTTCGCGCGCTTCGCTGCCGATGCCGAGGAAGCGCGCGAGCTCACCGACGAGGCGACGCGCGCAGCGCTGACCGCGCTGGGCTACGCGGACTGAGAGGTCGGCGCGCCGATCAGCGCCGTGATCTCCCTGAGCAGGGCCTCGCGATCGAGCGGCTTGAGCACGATCTCGTGGACGCCCAGGTTCGCCGCCTCGGCGAGCGTCTCGGGGTCGTCGAAGGCCGTCATGACGATCACGGGAACGTCGCGCAGGCGGCTGACCTGACAGAACTCGCCGAGGAAGGCGAAGCCGTCCGTGCCTGGCTGCACCAGGTCGAGCAGGACGAGGTCGGGACGGTGGAAACCCGTCTTCGCCAGCGCGCTCACGGCGTCGAACGAGGAGACCACGTGGTATCCGTGGCTGCGCAGGAAGTAGGCCAGCGCCAGGTTCAGGTCCTCCTCGTCCTCGACCACGAGGATGCTCTTGCGGCGTGCGCAGAGGTCCGTGTCGGTTCGGTCGAAGTCGAAGACGGGAAGCGAGTCCTGGAGCCGGTAGTTCTTGCCGTCGCTCATGGTGCAAATGAGGGGATGGAGCTCGGGAGTCGTCTGCCAGGCGATCGGCGACGGCGAAGGGGCGTCTTGAGGGAGATCCGCTCTTCCCCGACGGCCTACAATCCCGCCATGGCCTCGACCGCAGGGATCCCGCGAACGGCGCTGGCGGCCTGGGTCCACGCCGCCCGCGAGCGGACGCTGGCGCTGGTCGCCGACCTCTCCGACCAGGAGCTCCGCGTGCCGCGGCTCGAGACCGTGAATCCCTTTCTGTGGGAGCTCGGCCACGTGGCCTGGTTCCAGGAGCGCTGGGCGCTGCGCGAGGCCGCGGGCGAGGCCCCCGCTCATGCGCGCGGTGACGACTGGTGGGACTCCTCCGAGGTCGCGCACGACACGCGCTGGGAGCTCGAGGTGCTGTCGCGCGATGACACGGTGCGCTATGCGGAGCAGGTCGCAGGACGCGTGCTCGCGCTCCTCGAGGCGGCCGAGCCGGACGAGCGCACGCGCTACCTCGTCCTCTTGACCGTCTTTCACGAGGACATGCACGCGGAGGCATTCACCTACATGCGCCAGGCGCTCGGGCGGCGGCCGCCGCCCGAGGTGATGGCGGCGCTCGCCCGGGAGCGTCCGCCGAGCGAGCCGCTGGGTGGCGGTGACGTCGAGATCGCGCGCTCGACGCTCCGCCTCGGCTCCGAGCGCGACGCCGCCTTCGTCTTCGACAACGAGAAGTGGGCCCACGACGTCGAGGTCGGACCCTTCGCGATCGCGCGACGTCCCGTGACGCAGGCCGAGTTTCGCGTCTTCGTCGAGGAGGAGGGCTACGCGCGGGAGGAGCTCTGGTCGGACGAGGGCCGGCGCTGGTGCATCGCCGAGGAGGCCTCGCTCCCGACGTACTGGCGACGCGGCAGCGGCGGGTTCGAACGACGTCGGTTCGACACTTGGATTCCGCTCGAGCCGGACCTCCCTGTCTCGCACGTCTCGTGGTTCGAGGCGGAGGCCTTCGCGCGGTTCGCCGGCCGTCGGCTCCCGACCGAGGCGGAGTGGGAAGCCGCCGCGGCGCTCGACGGCCCGGCGAAGCGCCGCTTCCCGTGGGGCGACGAGCTCGCGCCCGAGCGCGCGAATCTAGATGCGCGCTTCGGCGATGTGGTCGACACGGGCGCCTTCACCGCGGGGGACTCGCCGAGCGGCATCCGCCAGGCGCTGGGGAACGTGTGGGAGTGGACCGCGACGGAGTTCCAGCCCTTCGCGGGCTTCGCGCCCGATGCCTACCGCGACTACTCGGCGCCCTGGTTCGGCACGCGCAAGGTCCTGCGCGGCGGTTCGTGGATGACGGCGTCGCGCCTGGTCCACGCAGGCTGGCGCAACTTCTTCCAGCCCTGGCGGCGTGACGTCGCGACGGGGTTCCGGACGTGTGCGACCTGACGGTCACCGGAGCTCACGCAGGAGCTCCCGCCACGCAGCCCGCTCGCGGGCCGGTGTGAACAGCGGCGCGGCGGCTCGCGAGGAAGCGCGCAGTCGCTCGAGGAAGGCCGGCTCGCGCTCGGCGCGCAGGAGGAGCCGTTGCAGGGCTCGTGTGTCACCGACGGGGAAGAGGCCCGGGTGGCGCTTCCCGAGCAGTCCGGTGTTCCCGTCGATGCGCGAGGCGAGGATCGCGACGCCGAGAGCGGCGGCCTCGCCCGTGACGTTGGCGCCGCCCTCGAGGCGAGACGGCACGACGAGCACGTGGCTCGCGGCGAGCCGACGGAGCGCCGCGGGTCGCGAGCGCTCGCCCACCCAGCGGTAGCGGGGATTCCGCCCCGACTCGCGCCGCGCGCGCTCGGCCAGGCGCTCGTCGAGAGCTCGTCCCAGGTGCGTCACGCGGATCCGGGAGTCGGTCGGGAGTCCGCGCACGGCCAGCGCCGCGCGCAGCGGGTCCTTGACCGAACGCAGATGCGCGAGGACCGCGACCTCGAAGCGAGTGGCGGGATCGGGAGGCGGCGAGAGACCGCGCGGCACCTCGACGGACTGGTGGATGACGCGCGCTCGGCGGCGGGTCGAGCGAGGGAGCTCCCGCAGCGCTCCCGTGTGCAGGACGACGAGCCGGTCGGCCAGCTCGAGGCTCGCCCGCGCGTCGCGATCACCGCGCACCAGGTCCGCGTAGAGGTCCGTACCGGTCATGGCGACGACGAGCGGCCGCTCCGGGAACCGCTCGCGGAAGGCCCGGGCCGCCCCGGCGCTCTTCTTCGCGTGCAACGCGACCAGGAGGTCCGGTTCGCCCGCGAGGGAAACCGTCACCCGAACCCGATGCCCCAGATCGCGCAGGATGCGCGACCAGCGGTTCGCGCTGATGCGGTTGCCCTGCGTCGATCCGGCGGGTGCCGGACAGACGAGCTGGATGCTGAGCCCCACGGCGCTATCCTCCGGGCTCGCCGGGGCCGGATCCACCGTCGATCCCCGCGCGACTCCCCATGGACGAAATCCGACTGACGCAGCTGGTGCCCGCCGGCGGCTGAGCCCGCAAGCTCGGCGCGGAGGACCTCGTGCAGGTCCTCGAGAAGATCGCACCTTTCGATCACTCCTGGATCGACCACGACGTCGGTCCGATGGAGGACGCTTCGTTGCTGCTCCCCGACGGTCCGGGGGGGCGCGGGATCGTCTTCACGGTCGACTTCATCACGCCGATCGTCGACGACCCCGTGGCGTTCGGTGCCATCGCGGCGGCCAACTCCATCTCCGACGTCTACGCGATGGGCGGGACGCCCCAGGCGGCGCTCTCGATCTGCGGTTTCCCCGACGACAAGGTCTCGAAGGAGACGCTCACGTCCGTCTTCCGCGGCGGTCGCGACAAGGCGGCCGAGGCCGGCTGTGCGATCGTCGGCGGCCACACCGTGCTCGACCCCGAGATGAAGTACGGCCTGTGCGTGATCGGCTCGGTCGAGCCCGAACGCGCCCTGCGCCAGACGACGGCGCGGCCGGGCGACAAGCTCGTGCTGACGAAGCCGATCGGGACGGGGATCGCGGCGCAGGGGATCAAGAAGGACAAGGTGAGCGACGCGGACATCGCGCGTGCCGTCGAGTGCATGACGACGCTCAACCGCGTCGGTTGCGAGGCGGCGCTCGCCGTCGGCTCGCGCGCCGCGACCGACGTGACCGGCTTCGGCCTCCTGGGCCACCTGTACAACATGGTGCTCGGATCGGGCTGTGCAGCGCGCCTCGACGCGTCCGCGGTTCCGGTCTTCGACTTCGCCCGGGAGCTCGCGCGCGAGGGAGTCATCCCCGGCGGGACGAAGCGGAACCTCTCCTACGTCGCGGACCACGTCCGCTTCGGCGCCGGCCTCGAGGAGTTCGAGCACCTGATCCTCGCGGACGCCCAGACCTCCGGCGGTCTGCTGATCGCCGCGGCGCCCGACGCGACCGACCGGCTCGTCTCGGAGCTCGAGACGAACGGCGCCCTGGCGGCAGCCGTGATCGGAGAGATCGTCGCGGGGGAGCCCGGGACAATCGACGTCCGGGCCTGACGTCGCGTACGGCGTCAGTCACTTTCCTCCACCCCTCCCCACGTACTCAGCGCCCGCCCGGCGACGAGTCCCGCACGTTTCGCGTATTCGGAATCCGTACGGAGCAGCCGCGCGTGCAGCCGGGCTGCCTTGCTCGTCGCCGAGCGCGATAGTCCGACGTGCTCTCCGATCTCGTCCAGCCCGAGACCGCAGAGCTGACGGGCAAGGCCGATGTGCAGCAGGCGCCACCCGCTCCGCGCTCCGATCGTCCACTCGTCGACGGCGCCGTCGGAGAGGCTGTGAATCGCTTCCCCCACGCTCTGGAGTGCGAGCACCGGCAGCCCTGGTCGGACCCCATCTGCGAGCAACGCCTTTCGCCTCATCCATTCCACGACCGTCCCCGGGGCCGCGCGAACCAGGTCATCGAGCGGATCGTCGGCAACTCGAGACCGCCACCGCGCTTCGACCACGCGCGCGAGCGCGTCGGGGAGGCGGCCGAAAACCTCGGAATACCGCGAAGGGTCGTAGTCGGGGAGGGAGAGAGTCCGACTCACCTCGTTCTCGACCCACTGGCGCTCCAGCCATGGACAGTCCTCCGCTCGACCATGCTCGTAGATCTGCGCACTTCCATGCGGGTAGTCCCCTGCGCGCGGAACGAGCCCCGCCGAGACGGGATTGCGGTCGATGTAGCCCACGACGGCACGCCGGTAGACATGGGAGTCGACTCTCTTGGCGGCGTATCTCCCGCGCACGAGGGGGCCGTCGCGCCTGCGGCCGCGATTGAACCAGCGCGAGTACTCCGTCTGTGTGCGCTGCATCGCGTCCCGGAGCCTCCCCCGCGGACTTCGCACCAGCAGGTGGTAGTGAGTCGTCATCAGGGAGAAGGCGTGGACCTCGATCTCGTCTCGGTCGCACGCCCCTCCGAGGTGCTCGAGGAAGACCCTCATATCTGCCCTCTGCTCGAAGAGCGTCCGTCGGGCGATGCCTCGGTTCATGACGTGGAACCAGGCCCCTGGAGTGTCGTCTCTCGGTTTGCGTGCCAGGGGACCCTCGACAAGAGGACGCCGCCGATGCGGATGGGTTGCCGGCTAATACGGCGTCAGGCCAATACGGCGGACGAAACATTACACCACCACCCCCCGCGAATGGGTGCATCGGATAGGAGGGG
>JAJDET010000313.1 GCA_029259655.1 Planctomycetota bacterium | reverse complement strand
GAGCGACGCTCGCCCGGGCGAGCGTCGCTCGCGCCCAGGCTCAATAGTACGCCGCAGCCTGGTCCGTCGTGTAGCCGTAGCGCGTCACGCTGTAATCGGACGTGAGCACGACCCGGAGCTTCGAGCCGGGTGCGATGACCCAGCCGTCCGAGCGATTGAACGCGCTGCCGCTGCCGTTGTTGATCAGGTTGCCCGAGACCGAGAACAGCTGCGTGTCGTTCTCGTCGTACACCCTCAGGAAGTCGTAGTTGGACTCCGTGTCCAGCTCGTCGAAGTGCACCGCGACCTGAGTGGCCCCGGGGAACTCGTACGTGAAGGTGTAGGTCGAGTTGTTGGCGTAGTTGTGCGGCGTGTTCTTGACGAAGGTCACGTAGTTCCACTGCGGCGTGCTGGAAGCGACCTCCCAGTTGGCCGTCACGGTCCCCGAAGGGTTGCCGCTGTAGCCGTGAATCAAGACGTTCCAGGTGTCCTGCGCAGGGTTCGTGAAGCTGACGGACTCGGACGAGCCTCCGATGTACTGAGCCTGGAACTCGGACTCGTTGTGAGCCCCTTGATCCGCGGGCCAGTTGATCGCGGCGCGCTTCACGTAGAGGTCCGCGTCACCGCTACCGGTCATGCTCACCGTCAGTGAGGTCGCATTCGCCGGCACGGGAATCGTGAACTCCGTCGTCGAGCCGGTCGCGACGGAGTACGGCTGCGCGACGCCGTCCGCCAACGCCACCGGTCCGCCGCCGCCGGAAACGTCCCACGTGGCCGTGATCGTGCACGAGGGGTTTCCGCTGTATCCGTGAACGAGAACGTTCCACGTGTCCGCCGCGGGTGATGCGAAGCTCACCGACTCGGACGAGCCGCCGGCGTACGGAGCCTTGAACTCCGGATCGTCGTGCGCCCCCTGGTCGGCGGGCCAGTTGATCGCGGCGCGCTTCACGTACAGGTCGGCGTCTCCGCTGCCCGTGAGCGTGACCTCCAGGTTCGAGGCGTTCGCCGGGATCTCGATCGTGTAGGCGACCGTGGAGCCGGTCGTGACCGTGAAGGCCACCGGCACTCCGTCGGCCAGCGCCGCGGGCCCGCCTCCGCCGCCACCGACGGCAGCGGCAAGGTCGATGCGACGCTTGCTGGAGTCGCCGATGACCTGCACGCCCGTGCTCTGGTAGAGCGCGACGACTCCGCTCTTGTCGCCGATCAGGCTCGCATCGGCATCCAGCAATTGCGCCGTCATGCCCGCCGCGGCCGGACACGCCGACGACGTTCCGCCGAGCGCGAACGTTCCGCCTCCGCACTGAGCGCAGATCACTTCTTCCGAAGGCGCGTAGAGATCCAGGAACGATGCGGTGTCCGAGTAGCAGGTTCGCTCGTTGACCAGGCGGTTCGAGTCGCTGCAGTTGGCCGGCGGGAAAGGCGAATAGGCCGCGCCGTTCGCGTCCCACACCGACCCGACGGAGATCACGGTGTTCGAGCAAGCCGGGGAGCCCATCGAGTCCTGCCATCCGTCGTTTCCGCTCGCGGCGAAGATGAGGATGCCGTTGGTCAGCGCGTTCGAGGCCGCGTTGTGAATCGTGCCGGAGTTGCACTCGCTGAAGTTTCGGCCGCCTCCGAGGGACATGCTTATGACGCGAATGGGAGCGCCGCCGCCCGCGCCGTTCTTGTTGGTGATGCACCAGTTGATCGCGTTCGCGATCACGCTGTCGAACGCGTTGGGGAACACCGTCGCGCAGTACAGGTCGACGCCGGGCGCGTACCGCCTGACGATCGAGGCCGTACCGGTGCCGTGGTAGCAGTTGTTGAAGTTCTGCGAGTGGATGGACGTGCCGGGGTCGGAGAAGTTCTGTCCGCCCTTGACGACGCTGTTCGGAAGCGACGTCGAGCCGCCGAGCTCCGGATGCAGGAGGTCGAAGTGCGAGTCGATCACGGCAACGCCGACGCCGGAGCCGTCGAAGCCGGAAGCAGCCACGGTATCCGAGCCCACCAGCGCGCGTCCTTCGACGGAGTACAGCGTGTTGAGGCGATCGATGCGCACGAAGTCGACGTCGTCGCGCGCGACCAGTCTGGCGAGCGCAGCGCGAGTGCCGATGCGGCCGACAAGCGAGTACTGCAGTGTCAGGAGGTCGAGAATCTCGAGCGACCCCTGGCGCACGAGTCCGGGTTCGAGCAGGAGCTCGTCGTAGAACGCCATCTGACGGGCGAGCACGGCGTCCGCGACGTCACGGACGGGGTCCGCAGCGACGGAGGTCTCGAAGCGAACGTCGCCGGGACGCGGGACCAGATCGATGACGACCCGCACGCCGTCCGCTTGAACCGCAGCCGCGACGTTCTCCATCACCGCCGAGACTTCGGGAGCAATCTTCCGCGCCGCGGCCTCCGAGATCGGAACTTCCTGACCTCCTTGCCTGGCGGGCTGCTGCGCAGCTAGCCCCGATGCGAGGCCGAGGCTGACCGTGACGGCGAGGGCGGCATGACGAACGGCGGTTCCGAGCATTGCGGTCCTTCCAGTCGGATGCTGACCCGATGAGTGGCGCAACGAAACGGGGTGCGCGTTCACTCGGGCAGGATGGGCAGATGGGAGTTGTCTGGGCTTCGTGCGAGCTATACGCGAGCTCCCCAGGGACGTCAAAGGTGCCGTGAGTCGCGGGAGGCGGCGCGTGAAGAACGCTCTCGCTCCTGGGACGAAACCCTAGTCCGGCTCGCCCGTCATCACCCGGAACGGACCGACTCCGCGCCGGAGCTCCGCCATTGCGCAAGCTCGCTCGGGTCGAGGCGGCGGACTCGCTTCCGACAGGTCCGTCCTTCCCGCAAAGCCGCTCGAGGGACGGCGCTACCCGCCCGCGGCTCCGACCGGCTCGAACAGATCCGCGTCGAGGACGCGATCCATGGGGACGCCCTCAAGCCCCTCGACCGGCGAGAGGCCGCAGACCCACGCGACGATCTCCTCTGGAGTCTCCGTGTAGTCGAGGAAGTGGTGCGGGAATGGTGAAGCCTCTGTGCGGTAGCCGTCGAACAGGGGCTCCACCTCCCGCCACGGCGCGAAGGACAGCCCGGGCTTCTTCTTGAACAGGCGGCGCGGTGCGTAGTGGTCGCGGTAGACGAGGACGGCGTCGGTCTCCGGGAGCACGACGGGGATCCCGTCGGTCCAGATGCTGCACGAGTGCAGCGCTCCCTCGTACTCGTAGAGCCCGATACGCGGAACGAAGACATCCTCGCCCAGCTCCTCTTGCATGGCCTTGCGCCGGTAGTTCCAGCGCCAGATTCTCTGGAGCTCGTCGGCCGGCCGTACGGGCGGCGCGGGGAAAACCTCCGACGGAACGAAGCGGTGACAGCTGACCCCGTTTCCCGCGTGCCATCCGCGCAGGAAACCCTCCACGGAGAAGTCCCCGTCGCCCATGCCGTCGAGCTGGGGATCGAACACCTTCGACCCGAACCGAGCGGCGAAGGCCTCCAGCTCGATCGCGGCCTCGTCGGTGAAGTACCGCGGCCGGAAGAAGTTCAGGTTGAAAAGGGCCCAGTGGTCCGGCTCGTCGGGGTCGACCTCCTCCGCGGAATCGCGCAGGGCGAAGAAGAAGTAGACGCCCGTATCCTCGTTCTGGTACCAGGCCTGCTCGTCGTTCATCGTGACGTGCGACCGGCTCGCGAAGTGATCCTCGAACTCGCCCAGGCCGGGCGGCTCCGCGGACTGGAACAACAGGTCGTAGCTCATCTCTCACCTCCCCGCGGCATTCTAGTCGAGAGCGGTCGGAACGGCCCGGCACATGGGTGACTGAGGTGCGCGGTCCGTACCGCTAGTCCGGCTCGCCCGTCATCACCCAGCCGGCCCAGTCGCGCGGGGGGTGCCCCTCCTCGCGCAGCGTCGTCTTCGCCTGCCACAGCGCCTCCGCCTTCGGCATCCCCTCGAGCCACAGGTTCGAGTAGAAGACCTCGAACAGGCGGCGCGTCGCCGCGTCGTCCACCTTCCAGAGCGACGTGATCGAAGTACGCGCGCCGGCCGCGTAGAGCGCGGCCTGCAAGGACTGGATGCCCTGGCCGGCGCGGCGGATGCCGACGTTCGTCTCGCAGGCGGAGAGCACCGCGAGCTCGCACTGCGACAGATCGAGCGAGCAGAGCTCCTCTGCGGTCAGGATCCCGGGCACGCGACCGAGCGGGTCGCGGCCGCCGTTCGCGCCGGCGAGCGCGAGGCCGCAGAGCGTCATCGGGGCGAACCCGGTGACGCGCTCCTCGGCGGTCATCAGCGCGCGGCCCGGCGCGACGGGCTGCGCATCCTCGGTCGACTTCACCGTCTCCGGCGCGAACCACCCGTGCGTCGCGAGGTGCACGAAGCGCTTGGCCCCAGCTGCTTCGAACAGCGCCGCCTTGGTCGTCTCCTTGCGCGTGAGCAGCGTCGGCTCGACCTCGAAGGCATCTTCGAAGAGCCGGGCCGTGGTTTCCACCTCGTAGCGGGTCTGCACTAGGTTCTGGAACCGTTCCGGAATCGCGCCGCGCGATTCGCGCGTTGCGTCCGCGTCCGACGCGCCGTCGTCGTCGATCGGCGCCGATGCCGCGGCGAAGCCCTCGGGGGCCGCCCCATCGGCGTCATGGTCGACGCCGCCGAACGCCAGCAGCGACGGCTCGCTCTCGACGTGCGACTGCGTGGCCAGGAGCCGCGCGAAGGAAACCTCGCTGACGAGCCGCACGCGGTCGCCCACGCGCTCGTCGCCGTCTACGTCCAGCGGGAGCGCTTCCAGTGGCACGAGGAAGGCCAGGTCGTCGGCGCAGACGAAGAGTCGCCGCACGTCGTCCCCCGCCGCGACCAGCACGGGATCGAGAATCCGCTCCCGCAGCCTCGCGCCCGCGTCGGCCTCGAGGTCGTCGTCATCCCCCAATCCGACTCCCCGTAAGAGAGGCGCACCCAGCGCCGCGCGCCACTCCGTGACGAGCTCCTCCAGCTCGGCGGCGGGGCCGAGGTCCACTCGTGAGAGGCTCCTGTCGGCGCGGAGGACGTGAGCGAGCAGGTGGTCGGGACCGCTCAGAACCCGGCCGCTCGTCTCGTCGTCATACCAGTGCGCCATGCGCCGGTAGCCGACGACGACTTCGCTGGGCGCGAGCGCGTTAGAGAGCGCGCCTACCTCGACCGGTCGCGTCACGACTCCGCGTTCCGTGAGCCTTCGGCTGGCCTCGCGTTCCAGCCGGTCGCGTTCGAGCGAGAGTCGCGTGAGCTCCCCCGCGATCGACTCCCCATCCTGATCTCCCTGGCGCACGCCTGCGATCAGGTCGCCCTGCGCACGCCGCACCGAAGCCGCCTCCGCGAGGATCGGTGCTAGCTCCGGATCGGTCCCGAAGCGTGCGAGGGAACGCGCCGCTTCACCCGCGACCAGACGCATCGTTTCGGTCAGCTCGAACACGGCGGCACGAAGCTCCGATCCCGCCGACTCGCTCCAGAAACGGACGCTTGCGAGCCGCTGACCTTCGGCTGCGACGGTCTGCCTCGCTTGACGAGGGGCAAGGGAGAGCGATGCGAGGACACGAGCGCGCATCCCGCCGCAGAGCGGAGGGAAGAGCGCGCGGGCGCCCGCCAGATCGCCCATGTCCGACATCAAGCCGGCCAGGTTGGCGAGCGCACGGAGCAAGTCGGGGTGGTCCGCGGGGAGCGTGCGCTCGTAGCCCGCGAGCACCGCTTCCTCGAGCGCGCAGGCGCCGGCCAGGTCGCCCATCTGCGACATCGAGTTGGCCAGGTTGGCGCGCGCGCGGAGCAGGTCGGGGTGGTCCGCGGGGCGCGTGCGCTCGTAGCCCGCGAGCACGGCTTCAGAGAGCGCGCGAGCGCCGGCGAGATCGCCCATCTGGTGCATCGAGTTGGCCAGGTTGTTGCGGGCCAGGAGCAGGTCGGGGTGGTCCGCGGGGAGCGTGCGCTCGTAGCCCGCGAGCACCGCTTCCCGCAGCGCGCGGGCGCCGGCGAGATCGCCCACGACGTGCATCGAGCCGGCCAGGTTGTTGCGGGCCGAGAGCAGGTCGGGGTGGTCCTCGGGGAGCGTCCGCTCGCGGTGTCGGTGGGCTCGCCCCCACGCTTCCAAGCGGAGATCCGTGCTGTTCAGCCGATGCGCCTCGATACCCATGTCCCAGAACACGTCGGCAGCGACCTGGCTGAGCTCGACGTCGCCGAAGTCTCGCAGACTCTCGACGGCCGCCGACAAGACGTCTCGTGCACTCGCGAGGTCCCCGTCGGCTCGCAGACGAGCCACCTCGTCCAGGGTCCCGCGCGCGGCGGCCCCGGCCTCGCGCGTCTTCGCCGTCTCCGGCGCCGCGATCAGGCGCAGCAGGAGTTCGCCCACCGCGCCCTCGCCCGCGGATCCCGCGACGAAGAGCGCCACGCGCTGACCCCGCTCGACCTCGAGGCGCACGTAGGGCGTGCTCCCGCCGCCCGAGTCGTCGTCCTCGGCGAGGAGCGACGTCGTCGAGGCGTCCTCGACGCGCAGAGAGAGGTCGAGCTCCGAGCTCGTCCAGACGTGCAGCGTGCCCTCGAACTCTGCCGTGTACTCGACGACCTGTGTCGGGCCGCGGCCGTCGATCAGGGAGGGGTCGTCGGCCGTGAGCTCGAGCAGGAGCTCGCGGTCGAAGGGCGTCGGCGGGATCGGTGAGTCGTCCTGCACGGAGACGAGCGCACCCCACACGAGCATCCACCCGAGCCCGGGAAACGGCATGCACCTCATGATAGAGGAGCAGGGGCGACGCGACGGGTTGCGAAGGGTGATCGGGGGCGGACGGGTGGCAGTACGGTGCCAGGCACGCTTCCGTGGGATTCGCGAAGAGCTTGGGAGAGAGAAACGCGGCTGGCCGAATCCAACGGAAACGTGCCAGGCACCGCACCACCACCCTCGGTCGGGTCAGGGGTTGCCGCGGCCGAAGGAGAGGATGCGAGCGATCCTCCGCTTCACGAGCGCGCGCAACGGCTTGCGCATGGCGTAGGTGAGCTTGCCGAGCTCGCGGTCGACCTCGGAGAGCTCGCGCGAGAGGCGCTTCCCCTCGGTCGCGTCCTCGCAGCGCGCGACCTCGTCCTTCAGCTCGAAGCGACGGCGCTCGAGCGAGCGGATCCGGCTGTGGCTCTCGAAGTCGGGCTCGCGCAGCGCGTCGCGGTCGAGCTTCGCGAGCTTCTTCTCGAGCTCGCCCAGCGGGACGTGGGCCCGCGCCGGGCACTTCGCGCAGTCCTCGGGGAGGTCACCCGTCAGGAGACCGCTGCGGTATGCGCGCACCGGCTCGCCCTCCAGGATCTCGTCGATCGTCTGATCGTTCAGGTTGCCGATCGGCTTCGACCAGCAACAGGTAGCGACCTCGCCCGTCGCGTTGATGTAGACCGTCGTCCAGGGATCCAGGCAGTCGCGCGTCTCGTTCGATCCCGACACGCTCAGGACCACCCGATGGCGTCCGCGAGGCCGCCCATCACGTTGAAGTCGATCCCGCGCTCCTCCGCCAGACGGCGCGAGCGCTCGACCGACTCCGCCGCGCCGTCCACCGTGCCCGGGTGCGCCGGCGCGTTCTCGATCAGGGCGTCGTGGATGACGAGGTGCGTGAGCGAGACCGACGCGCAACCGCGGTCGGCCGCCCAGGCCACGAGATCCGGCAGCCCTTCCACGTTCTTGTCGGAGAGCACGCAGTTGATCCCGACGTAGGGGCGTCGCTCCGGGTGGCGCTCGCAGGCCTCGAAGATCCTCCGCAGGTTCTCCTCGACCTTCTCGAGCTTGCCGCCGTGACGCAGCTCGGCGAAGACCTCGGGGTCGGCCGAGTCGCAGCTGACCGTGATCAACGCGAACTCGGAGAGGACGTCGACCTCGTCGTCGTTCAAGCGCTTGGCGAGGTTGGTCGTGATGCTGAGCGGGCAGCCGCGCTCGACCAGGTCGCGCGCCATCTGCGCCCAGCCCTTCACGATCGTGGACTCGCCGTGGCCGCTCATCTGCACCTCGTGCGGACGCAGGGAGGCCACCGAGTCGACGATCTGGCCGAGGTCGAGCTCCAGATCCCGGTTCACGTAGTCCGGGTGGGTCACCGCGCAGTAGACGCAGCGCAGGTTGCAACGCGTCGTGAGCTCGATCAGCACCTTGCGGGTGCGCGCATGCAGGAGCTTTTCGGGGACCTTCATCGGAGAGCGAAGCCTAACACCGCGGAGCGCCCCACGCCGGGTCCCGGACGCTAGAACAGGGCGGCCAGGCGCTCGTACGAGCCGGTCCGGACCTCGGACCACTCGCCGTCCTTCTCGACCAGCTCGCGCCCGTCCTCGGTCGCCACGAGGCGGAATCGAACCGGAAGGCCCGACGCGGATTGGATCTCGACCTCGATCGCGTCGGACGCGTCCACGACCTCCTCCGGGCCGAGGAAGCGGCGCGCGCGCATCGAGAGCAAGCGGTCGACGAGCACCGCGAACTCGCGCGCCTCGAGCGTCGTGCCCGCCGCCTGCCAGACGTTCGCGCGGCGGTCGAGGACGTACACGAACTCCTCCCCGCCGCGCCGCAGGACGACCGCGTTCTGCTCGC
>JAJDET010000312.1 GCA_029259655.1 Planctomycetota bacterium | reverse complement strand
TGACGACCGCGGCTACGGCGTCTACCTCCTGTGGCTCCTGACCCGGGGAGGCTGAGCTCTCCCCGTCGAGCGAGCCGCCCCGCCGTCACCCGTGGGTCTCGAGCAGGTGGATCGAGAGCTCCCGGAGCTCGTCGTGCTCGTCCATGCTCCCGACCAGGAAGGCCTCGATCGCCGCGCTGCGGTCCGCGTCCGGCAGGGCGGAAGCGAAGGAGAGTACGCGGCCGAGGGCGCGGACCATGTCGAGCCGCGACCGGGACGGTTGTACGGAATCCCCGGCGTGCTCGGCGACGAAGCGGATGGCCTCTGCCAGGGCCGGCTCCGCCGACATGCGCGCGGGCTCCAGGGCGGCCAGCCAGCCGGACACCGCGAGCGCCGGTCCGCCCTGATCGCGGGGCGCCAGCCCCCGCAAGAGCGCCAGCTCTTCCGCGTCGAGCCCGCCGCGGATCCGGATCCGGGCCGCGGCCAGGTTCGCGCGAAGCCGGTGGTCGAGCGCGACCAAGAGCTCCGGCCCCGGATCCACCTCCCCCGGCTCGGGCGGCGACGGCGCGAGGCCGTCGACGAGCAGGTCCCTCAAGCGCGGAAGGGCCGGCGAAGCCGCGGGCCCGAAGCGCGCCAGGGAGCCCGCGGCCGTGGCCACGACCATCGGATCGCGATCCGACAGGGCGAGCGTCAGCTCGTCCACCGCGGTCGCGCGGTGCTCGCCCTCGACCAGGCCCAGGGCGCGGGCGCACACGATGCGGATCCCCGCCACCGGCTCGCCGAGCCCCCCGACGAGCCCTCGCACCTGCGCGTCGTGACGGATGACCGCCTCGGAGCCCCGTTCCTCGACCAGGACGGCCAGGAGCTCGTAGGCGCGGTAGCGCGTGGCCGCAGCGCGGAGACCCGGCGATCGCTCGAGCGCCAGGAGCAACGGGCCGACGACCTTCTGCGGGGAGAGCGCACCGAGCTCGCGGACGACGGCCGGTGCGAGGCGCGGGTCCTCCAGCTCCTTCAAGCGCAGGAGAGGATCGCTTGTCTGGGCCTGGGCAGACGAGGCTCCGAGGAGCGTCGTGAAAGCGATGGCGCGAACGAGGCTGCTTCGAGTCATGGTGGAGCTCCGTCTCACAGCTTGGTCCAGGGGATGTTGACGAACACGTCCTCGGGCGGCGCCAGGTTGAGCGGCGACGCGCCGGTGGCCCGAGGGTCGTAGCCGTACACGTTCGTGAAGTCGATCCAGATCAGGTGCGCGGGAAAGCCGTCGTGGGTCCCGAGGATGGAGTAGTAGAGGTCGCCGTCGCACTCCTTGAGGTAGACGGAGAGCGAGGCATTGATGGCGGGCGCGAGAGGGTCCAGGGGGATCGTGGCGTTGAGCAGGTGGGTCGAGCGGAAGTCGCCGTTCGCCACCTGGTCGACCACGATCGCCGTGTTCAACGGCGTCGGCTGCAGCGTCGCGGTGGCGAGCGGCGGCAGTAACGTCTGCAGACCCAGGCAGTACCAGGACGACCCGGTGATGCAGTTCGCGGCCGGATGTCCGTTCGTCGCGCCGAAGGAGTGGAGCTGGAGCAAGCGGTTGTTCGCCTGCGGCAACGCGTCGGGATCCAGCGTGAAGCTCACGCTCTGAAAAAAGCGAGCCCCGATGATGTTCCCCTGCGCGTTGAAGTCTCCTCCGTAGCAGCCGTAGGGCTCGAGCGGGTTGGCGTTGATCACTGCGGGGCAGGGAATGAGGCCGGAGATGCCGACCGTCACGCCCCTGGAGGACATGCCCGCCTCGATGGTGACCTGCGTCCGCTGCGACGGGACGCCGTCGCCCTCGGGCTCGGGATCGGGATCCACCTCGGCCTGGAGCGTGACCGTGCCCTTCTTGACGGCGAAGACGTAGAAGGTCTGGATGCCATCGTGCCAGGTGTGAATGCCGCAGCCGCTGTGCCCCGTCTCGACCACCTGCACGTCGGACCCGAGCGAGTAGATCGGACCGCTCTGGGAGCCGACCCGAATCTCGATGCAGCTCGGGTCCCCGGAGACGAGGTTCAGTCGCAGGTTGCCGTACAGATCCCGGGTACGCGGCGTGTTGACGGTCACGATTCGGTGTTGTACGTCGAGCTGCGTCGGGCACGTGAGGTTGAAGGGCACCTCGAGCAGGCTCTGTTGCACGATCGCGTCGCCCCAGTTGGGTGAGGCGTCGGTGCAGTTGCCCGGGTTGCCGCCCTCCCCGGAGCTCGACGTGTGGAGGGCGCTGCCGATCTGGTGATTGTCGGTGCTGGAGAAGTGCGCCGTCGACGATCCCGTGTGCTGGGTGGACGAGTTGTAGTGCCCGGTCGAGTCGATCGTGTGCGTGTCGGTCGTCCAGAAGTGGATGTCGCTGTCGATCGTGTGCAAGAGCGATTCGACCAGGTGCACGTCCGTGTTGGCGTAGTGCAGGTCCGTGTTCGCGACGTGGAAGTCGCTCGTCGGGAAATGCCAGTCCGAGTTCGACACGTGGTAGTCGGACGTGTAGTAGTGCGTGTCCGAGCTCTGGTAGTGGACGGTCGACTCGGAGTTGTGCGTGTTGGAATTCGGCGAGTGGAAGTCGGACGTCTCGAGGTGCAGCGCCGACTCCGGTCGGTGGTAGCTGGACTCCTCGGAATGGACAGGGAGGACGTCCCCGCCCCCGCCCGTCGGAGTGGCCAGCACCTCGGGGAACCGCCGCCGCGCGACGTCGACCTCGGCCGCTCGCGCACGGGGCTCCGAGGCCCGCTCGGGGTCTCGGCCCTCGCGCGGATCGGCCGCGGAGGCGGGCGTCCCGGACGGATCGGGCGGGCCGGGCTCGTAGTTGCGTCCGGTGAAGTACGCCCCCGTCGAGGAGGGCACGAAGAACAGCGCTGCCGTGCCCGCCACGGCGACGACCTCGATCCAGAAGAGCTTCGTCATCCTCCCGAGACCTCCGTTTTCGTCGGGGGAGCTTCCCCCCGGGCCAAGTCTTCCTCGGTCAGGTGTTCCCGCGCTTCACGCCTGAGACGATCCAGCGTCCAGGTGCGGTACGCGGGAGTGTTCCACCACTCCTTGGTCAACGCCGTCCAGTAAGCCGAGCGCCCACCCTCGGGCGTGCACGCGGCACTGCGCTCGAGGACTTCCTCGAGCCGTGAGTAGCGGTGGAACGGCGACACCGCGACGCGGGTCCAGATGTCCGTGTTCCGGTAGACCCCGTGCTCGTCGACGCCGTCGCCGAACAGCGTGTTCGGATAGGCGAGGTACAGCTTGTCCCCGAGGTCGAGCTGGAAGGGCACCTGATCTCCGGGCCCGTCGAGGTAGTCGTTCGCCGCGACACGCGCGAGGTCCACGCCGACGAGGAGCCTTCGGTCGAACTCGCGGTCGTCGAAGAAGACGAAGCCCGTCCGTTCACCGACGAGGTGGTCGGGCTCGAACCGGAGGAGCGTGTCGGTCAGCCCCCCTTCCTCGTCGAGGACGTCGTAGAACGAGCTCGTTCCGCGGTTGTAGAGCAGGAAGAAGCCGATCCCCGACTCGTCGTGGATCCGGCCGACGAACTCCTCCTCGGGGACGAGACGCAGGTCGCGCGGCGGGTCCAGCGCCCGCTCGGGCAACCGGAACCGCACGGTGCGCCCCTTCCACGTCACGTCGTAGCTCGTGCCGCCGACCGCCTCGACCTCCAGGCCCTGCGCGGCGCTCCGCTGGAGGTGACGCGCCGGCTCGTCGGACGACGTGAAGTAGGCCATCGAGAGCCGTCCCTGGCCGAGGTCCGCCAGGCGGACGTTGCCGTGGACGACCCCCTCGCCCGTGCGCAGGTTCCAGTAGTAGAAGCCCTCCGTCGGGTACACGACGGCGCGGGGTGGAATCCACGAGAAGACGAGGTCGAACAGGGCCTCGTCCTCGCCGTAGGCGGGAACGACGCGGCCGGGTCGCGTGGTCAGGATGCTCCACCCGGACGAACAGGCCGAGAGCAGCGCGTGTGCGGCGTCCCGGGCCGTCAGCGGTCCGTACCGCGCCTCGAGTCGTGCGAGGTCGAACTGGTGGAACTGGAACGGGTTCCGGAGCGCGTGCGTCGCCAGGGTCCCGCAGATCAGGAAGAGCGGGACGGCGAGCGACACGCGCAGCGTTCGTCGGAGTATCGTGCCCATCGGGCCGTTCGCCCCACGGCGCGGCCGAACGGCTCTCGAAATCTTCGAAAAGAGCTCGGAGTGTCGTCGGGCCCCCTCCCTCGCGATGGGCCAGGGACTCGTCCAGGTCTTCGTCGATTCGGAGCCGGAGGGCACGCCGATCTCGTTCGACGAGCTCCAGCGGATCGGAGCCGAACACGACTTGGTCCTCCGGGACCCGACGGGCGGCTAGCCCAGTTGGCACGTGACGTACGCGTGATTTTCTTGCGGTCCTTCTCGCGCGTCGATCGCGAGGCTGCGGTGTGCACGCCATGGTGCGAGGCTACGATTCGTACATGGACACACTGCCCAGAATCATCCAGGGCGGAATGGGCGCGGGCGTGTCGGGCTGGCGGCTCGCGAACGCCGTCTCGCGCGCGGGTGGCTTGGGGATCGTGGCGGGGACTGCGCTCGACGTCATTCTCGCCCGGCATCTGCAGATCGGTGATCCCGGCGGACACCTGCGCCGCGCGCTGAACGCGTTCCCGGTCCCCGGCGTCGCCGAGCGCATCCTGGACCGCTACTTCGTCGAGGGCGGCAAGCCGGAGCATGCGCCCTTCAAGAGCAAGCCGATGCTCTCCGCATCGCCGTCGCGCGCCCTGACCGAGTTGACGGTCACCGCCAACTTCGTCGAGGTGTTCCTGGCGCGGGAGGGACACGCGAACCCGGTCGGGATCAACTACCTCGAGAAGATCCAGCTGCCCACGCTCCCGTCGCTCTTCGGAGCGATGCTCGCCGGCGTCGGCTACGTGTGCATGGGCGCGGGGATCCCGGCGGCGATCCCCGGCATTCTCGATCGGCTGGCGGCGAAGCTCCCGGTCGAGTTGCGGCTCGACGTCGCAGGCGCCGAGCACGGCGAGACCTTCGTGACGCGCTTCGATCCGAGCGAGCTCATGCAGGGAAAGGCGCCGGAGCTCGTGCGGCCTCGTTTCCTGGCCATCGTCTCCACCGACATCGTCGCGAGTATCCTCCTGCGCAAGTCGTCGGGCACGATCGACGGCTTCGTGATCGAGGGTCCCACCGCGGGCGGACACAACGCACCGCCGCGCGGGCGTGCGGGGACGAGCCCGGAAGGCGAGCCGGTCTACGGTCCGCGCGACCTACCCGACCTCGCGACCATCCGCTCCTTCGGGCTCCCGTTCTGGCTGGCGGGCTCGCGCGCCGAGCCGGAGCACCTGGAGGAGGCGCTCGCGCAGGGCGCCGCCGGCATCCAGGTCGGCACCGCCTTCGCGTTCGCCGAGGAGTCCGGGATCGACCCGCTCTGGAAGGCGAAGATCATCGCCATGAGCCGTGCCGACGAGGCGCGTGTCTTCACCGACCCCGTCGCATCGCCGACCGGGTTTCCGTTCAAGGTGCTCCGGGTGGGCGGGACGCTGTCCGACGCGAGCGTCAGCGAAGCGCGCGAGCGCCGTTGCGACCTCGGCTACCTGCGGCACGCCTATCGGCGCGGCGACGGTTCGATCGGCTGGCGCTGTCCCGCCGAGGATGCTCTGGATTTCGTGGCGAAGGGCGGCGACGCCGCCGACACGGTGGGCCGCAAGTGCGTCTGCAACGGACTCCTCGCGAACATCGGGCTCGGGCAGACGCGACCGGACGGCGAGCGGGAGCCACCGATCTTCACCTCCGGCGATGACGTCGCGAACGTCGCGCGGCTCCTCGCCCCGGGGAGGAGCTCCTACCGCGCAGCGGACGTCGTCGAATACCTTCTGGCGCCGTCGAACGCCGCACACGTGGCCGAACAATGAAGGAGGACCGATCCCCGACAGGGGACCGGTCCTCTCCTGGAGAGTGGTAGCGAGCGGACGCCCCACTCTCTCCGAGCTTCACTGGTCCGAGAAGACCAGGCTGACGGCGCTGCTCATCCCGGTGCCCGTGCCGTCGGCGGCCGGGCCGTCTCGGAAGAACACCTGGTACGTGCGGCTCTTGCCGATGAAGTTCGAGTTCGTGAGCGGGACGTTCCAGGTGTACTCCCCGTTCGCGTCCAGGTTGACCTCGGGTTTCCGCGCGATGTTCGTCGCCGCGTAGACCTGCGAGTTGAAGCCGTCGTCCCGCAGCGAGGCCGAGTCCGTCCCGAAGAAGAGCCAGGCGACCGTGTTGGGCTTGCCGCCCCGCAGCTGGAGCTGGAAGGTCCCTCCCCCGTTCACCACCGGCGTGCCGAGCGGAACCAGGACCGGGTCGCTGCCCTTGCTGGTGAGCTTGCCCAGCCCCCAGTCGTGCACGGCCGCCTCGTCGACGGCGACGATCGTGTCCACCCGCCGGGAGGCCGCGCCGTCGCTCGCGACGAACCGGAACAGGTACGTCCCCGAGACGTCCATCCCGGTGACGTCGGTCTGCAGCGACGACGGGTTCAGGATCGTCGCCGAGGCGCCGGTCGGAGCACTCACGAGGCTCCAGTTCGTCGTGACGGGGTCCGGATCGGTCACGCTCGCCTCGAGCGTCGCGGTCCCGGCCGTGGACGTGATCAGGGGCGTCTGCGCCCGTGCGTAGTCGACGTCCGGCGGCGTGTTCGTCACGGCGGCGTCGACCGTGATCGCGATCGAGCTCGTCGCCGTGCCGCCGATGCGGTCGCTCACCGTACAGGTCACCACGTAGGTGCCCGGGTCGTCCCACAGGTGCTCGATCGTGCGCTCGCTGCGCTTGACGACCTGCGTGAGCGGGTTCCCCGAGCCGTCCTCGAACTGCCAGTAATACGAGAGCGGCCCCAGGCCACCGGGATCGCTCGACGCCGCGGTCAGGACCACGAGCGTCTTCGGCGCCACGGTCGTGCTGTCGGTCGACATGACGGGGACCGTCGGAGGTAGGTTGCCCGGGAACGGGCCGAAGTTCACCAGCACCTCGATCACCTCGGGGTCCGCGTTCAGCTTGCGCAACGGCGTGACGTACACCTCACGCGTCGGATCGGCGAACGTCTGACCGATCACCAGGGGACAGTCGGCCCGATCCTCGTAGACGTCCGGTTCCGACGGCGTCGGCACTTGCCAGAGCGTCTCCGGCGTGAGGTCGATCCCGTACGTCCCCGAGCTCGGGGCGGTGAGCTGTCCACTCACCACGAGGCCGTTCATCAGCCTGTTGTTGTCCGCGTAGCCCTGCCGGAACTCGAGCCAGTACCGCACCCACACAGAGCTCCCGGCCGCGGGGTCCAGCTCTGCGGCGTGGTATGCAAGGGGATCGTCGATGGGATCCTCCAGGGCCGAAATCGTAAGCGTGGTGCTCTGCGGGTGGGGCGTGAGGGTGACGATGTCGGAAGGCGCGACCCAACCGGCGTTCTGCTTGGTGATGGCGATGTAGTGAGCGCCCGACTCCATCCAACCCGCATTGCCCATGCAATCGAAGGGGTGCCGCGTCATCGACGACTGCGTGTGGCCCACGACGTCGAGCGCGCTGGAGAAACCCTGGTGGACGGCACTCGGGAGAGAGTGCCCGAGCTCGTGCACCAGCGAGTTTCCGGACCAGTACCCGTTCATGAAGATGCGCTCGTTCGAGTTGAAGGCTGCCTTCCAGTTGTCCGCGTCATCGTCCGTGTTGAAGCTGACCGCGAAGTACGTCACGTCGTAGTTGGCGGGGTCATAGCCCAGCGCGGCGGCCAACGGCGTGGCCTCGTTGATGATCGCGAGGCCCCCGGCGGAGAAGCTGAAGTCGGCGTAATACGAATGGGGGTTGGACAGGGTCACCGTGGTCGCGTTCACGTCCATCGCGGCGAAGGTCATCGCCTGGAAGGACGCCGCGGCGATGAAGTCCCCCGCGAACTGCAAGAGGGTATGGGCGTTGTCGAAGGTCAACGCGCCCCCGCTGCCGGAGAACCCGATGCCCACCGGGTCGGGACCTTGGTCGTCGGAGTACCTGACGCGAACCATGAGGACGTCCTTGGGCCCGGAAGGCGTGATACCGGCCTCGGCGGGCGCGCCGAGGGCGAACAGGGCGAGGACGAGCGCGGCCTTGGCCGTTCGCGACGGGCGTGCGTGCTGCGCGATCCTGGAGGAGGCCGCGATTCGTTGTTCCGAGGGAGCCATGCGGGAGTCTCCGTGGCTCTTCACGAGCCGGTTGGGCCGCACGGAGCCGGCGTCGCGTGAACGCGCGCTCACTCCGCGAGGCGTACCTCGCGCCCCGTGTGGTCGGGGCAGCCACACGAGACGTTCGCGTCTATCCCCGTGGTTCTCGCGCCACGGAAAAAACGTCGAGCTTCATGCTCCCGTGGTCAGGAGGACGGGCCGGAGTCGCGGCACCCGGACGTCCGCGCCGCGCGCTTCCGGAAGCTCGCGGAGGATCGAGCGGTGACGGAACGCCGCGTACTCGCAGGCGGACCCCACGGCAGCACGCCAAGGGCACGCGTGATTCCGCACGCCCCGCTTTCTCGAAACCGATGCCGCATGTCTCGACGTCATGGGGCCCGGGGTGAACCTGTGTCGTGCCATAGCCCCATCCAAGAGACCCCATACACCGAGGAATCGCTGCCATGCGTACTTCCTGCTCGATCGTCGAAGGAGGGTGCCGATGAAGCCGTTCACTCTCCGGGCAACTGCCGGAAGCGCGGTCGCCGTGCTGTTCATGGCGCTCTCGTCCCCGATCTCGGCTCAGCAGTGTCCGATCGGGTTCACGATCAAGCGCTATCCCCAGATGGCCCCGCCGAGCACGTTCATCGGCTACCAGCTCGGCGGTTACAACAAGACCGGACTCTTCACACCCGAGCCCATCCCTCTGGGCGTGGCCGGCTCGGACGTCGATACGGTCGAGATCCAGTGCGACACGTGGTGCTCGCCCATCCCGTTCAGCACACAGACCACGGCGGACTGGACCCTGACGCAGGGGTCCTTCCTGGACTCCGACGCGACGGAGGTACCCTCGATCACCGATGCGAACTACGTGCTCTTCCTGCCGCGGGACGACGTGGACCCCGGCGAGACGGAGGTGATGGTGGTTCGGACGACGTACCGGGACGTCTGCTCTCAGGGGGCACCCGACGAGACGTATCTGGTCAGGTTCAGGATCTCGGTGACCCGGAGAATGGACCTGAAGTACGACGTCGACGCCGTGTTCCTCGACGTCTCCACCGTCGTGGGTTTCAGCGAGCCCTGCGTCGCCATTCCCAGTGACTGCGAGCTGCTCACGTCACCGGACGACGACGTTCTGCCCACCATCACGATCACGAACTACCCGTCGGACGGAATGGTCCTCGGGGAGATGAGGATGCTGCAGGCAGACGCCGAGGACCTGGATCTGATCCAGGGCGAGTGCGGGCTTCCGAAAGCCGTGCCCCCCGTGTCCAACTTCGGACAACAGTCCACGTGCGACTCGTTGACCTACACGTGGAGCATGCTCAGCGGCACCGGTGTCTTCGTGGGCCAGGGGCGCTCGACTCTATTCCGGCCCACGAGCTCCGGAACGGTCACGATTCGTCTCCTGGTCCAGGACTCGTCTGGCGGCGAGACGGCCTCCACGACCATCCCCATCGCCGTCAGGGAGCCGCGCGTGGACCGCTACGCCTGGAAGAACTCCCACGACATCTACACGGACGCCACCGGCGCGCTCTACAGCAGTCTCGCCACCTTCCATTGGGACGATCGGAACGACAACGGGCAGGCGAGCGACGTGGGAGACTACCGGTTCCCCGCCGCGTACACGAGATCGGACGTGGGTACCGACCGCTTCGTCGAGATCCAGAAGATCGTCCTCACGAACGGAGACGGTAACGGGAACCAGGCGGTCGACTTCGTACCGCGCGCCGTCTTGCGTGGGTCGGGGCCGGATGGTCAGGAGTTCGAGTTCGCGGTCGAGATCGACTCCTCGTTCTCGACGGAGCTGTTCGCCGAGGACCTGATCTCGACAGGAGCTCTTCCGATGTCGGTCAAGAAGTACGATCCCTACGAGATCGAATGGGACGTCTCGTTCGGCGACGACCAGTTCTTCGACGCGGGGATCACGGAGGCTCCCCTCTACGTCACGCTGAACGACCCGATCGTCTCCGACTACAACCACCCCGAGTCCGCCTACGACATCAGCTGCATCGCGGCAGACGGCGCTACCGAGATCGACAACGGGGGAGTGCGCGACATGGTCTGGAACCACGTCGCCGGGCAGGTTCTCAACCGCAAGGCCGTCGACGGCTTCAACCAAACGGACGGGTCGCTCCTGAAGTACTGGCGCATCCGAACTCCAGCGCCGCCGTCGACGATGGCCGGGATGATGAACGACCCCGAGGGAGACGGCCAGTGCAGCGCCTTCTCCCAGCTCCTCCGGTCCTGCTGGCAGATCCATGGCGCCCCGGCCGGGGAGGTCGTGAAGGTCAGCCCCCTCGACCCGAATGTCGAGTGCATCCTCGTCCAGACGTGGAAGGAGATCGGCAGCGCGCCTTGGTATGTCGAGATAACGCTGAAGGACCCCGGGCTCGGCCCCTTCGCGGGCATCCCCGGACAGGGCGTCCGAAACCCCTGGAGTCGCTTCATCGCGCACTACATCGTCCTGCAGGGCGGCAACCATTGGGACCCTTCCTATGCGGTGAAGCACGCGGCGAGCGGCATGGGACACGAGAACGCGGTCCTGGGTTACCTGGCGCCGGACGGGTCCGGACACGGGGCAGAGATCCTCGAAGGTCAGGACACGCAGACGGCAGAACTGCAGTACACCGGCAACACGGGGTTCTAGGAGGAAGACGACATGAAACTCATTCAAGCACTGATCCTCGTTACCCCGTTCACCATCGCGACGGCACAGACCGCCGGTAGCGATTCAGCGCGCGTGCTCTCGGAGGGAATCGGCTCCAGCGGTGATCTGCACCTCGAGCTTCGGGAGATCCCGGGCGCGGGCCAGCTCGAGCTGGTGGCGTCCGACCTGCGGCAGACCCACCAGGGTCTTCAGCAAGGCGACTCGAATCGCCTGTTCCAGGGAGGAGATCACCTGACCTACGACTCCGAGCTGCGGTTCGCCTCCATGCCTTCCGACGAGTGGCTCGCGGCGGGCGTCCTCAACCCGGGAGGCGCCCGGTGGGTCGTCCTGTGGACCGGTGTCTCGGACCCCCTGTCAGAGCTTCGGGGGCACGACGTCCCTGCGACTCGCTATCGCGTTCGCAGCGTGGAGCTGCTGAACGTCTCCCTCGACGAGAGAGAGTCGGGCCCGGTCGCCCGCGACCTGGCAGACGTGGACGTCTTCTCCTGGCGCGGACGCTTCTACGTCCTCGGGACCGGCCACCACGGTCCCCGCAAGGCGTCCATGGGGCACGAGCGGGTGTGGCTCGCGGAGTTCCCGAATCGATGGGACGAGCCGGCGATCCGCCGACTCCGGGACGGCCGGCTCCTCGGCCTCGTCGCCGCGGACGGCGTCGACCCCCAGGTCGTCGTCCGCGATGAAGACGTCCTGCTCGGCGTCCGTGTCCGAGACCGAGACAGCATGCGGCAGCTCGCCTTCCGTCTGGCTGTCTATCGAAGCGAGAACCTCGTGGACTGGGAGCTGGTGCCGGCTCTCTCGGGCGTTTCCGTCCGCGACGGCTACTCGCTCTACGGTCGCGGGAACGAGCTCTGGCTCGCGACACCCGTCGAGGATGTCGAGCACGGCGGCGCTCTGGCGAGCGTGCTGAGGTTCGATCCGGCGCTCGAGGAGTGGACCCCGCACCGCACGCCCCATCCGGAGCACCTCGCGCTCTCCTCGCTGGACGGACCGGTGTGGCTCACCCATTCCAAGGCGGGAGCACCGGCTCTGATCGCGCGAGACGTGACGGGCCGCCTGTCGAAGCGGACCCCGTAGCCACGGGACCTCGCGATAGGCGCCAAACGACGAGGGGGACCGAGCCGTGCAAGGCTCCGGTCCCCCTTCGCTCAGGGCGTGTACCCGACCGGGCTCGTGAAGGCGCGCTCGACGTGAACCACGGGAACCTCGCGGGAGGTGTGGAGCACCCCTCGCCGCCCGGTCAGCGGCTCAGCTCGAACACATCGATCTTGTCGCTTCCGCCGTGGGGATCGTCGAGCGTGATCACGAGCTCGTCCTCCGCCTGCCGGTGGTAGACGATGCGGGTGGGGTAGTCCTTGTCGGGGTTCTCGAACGTGGCCTTGCGAGCCTCGCGGTCGAGCTCCTTCAGGCGGAAACCTCCGGCCTTCTTCCCGCCCGGGAAGGGCTGGAGCCAGACGACCTCGTCGTCGAGCGGCCCGAAGACCTCGAACTCGTAGAACGACTCCTCCTCCCCGTGCAGCAGGCGGCTGTGGCTCAGGATGAGGCCGCCGGCGGGCGTGGAGTAGTGGGCATGGAAGTCGCCGCCCCACATCTCGCCTCTCCAGTAACCGGCCAGCCAGCCCATCGCGGCGAGATCCTCATCGGCCCGGGCGCGTTCCTGCGGCGCGATGGGTGCCAGAGCGATGAGGACCGGGACGAGGACGAGGAGAGCGAGCAGCGTGGTGAGTCGTGACATGATCCCTCCGGGGAAAGGCGCCGAGGTTAGCGTGGCCCCTGCGCTACGGATTGGAAGAATGCGACGACACGCGCGGCTCGAAGCAGCTCGCGAGCTCGGTGCGCTCGGCGAGGAAGCGTCGCGGCGTGGTGCCTGCGATCAGGCGGAAGTCGCGGATCAGGTGGGACTGGTCGGCGTATCCGTGGCGGAGGGCGAGGTCCGGCCAGCGGGTATCGGGCGCGGCGTTCTCCAGGCTCGCGAGGACGCGTTGCAATCGTTCGATGCGCGCGAGGAGCTTGGGAGAGAGTCCGATCTCCTGGCGGAACAGCCGCTCGAGCGCGCGCCGCCCGATCCCCAGCCTCGCGGCCAGGCCGTCCGCGCCCCCGATACCTGCGGGGCCGCTTCGAACGAGGCGCACGGCGGAACCCACGAGCCCGGCGCTCCCACGACCCGGGCGACCGCGCCGCTCGAACGCGTGCAGCAAGGCGACCTCGAGCTCGCCCAGGGCCGATCGCGGGTCGCGATCCCGTACCGCGTCCACCAGCGCGTCTCGCAGCCGCGGCGCCACGCTTCGCAGTGCGACGTCGACGTCCGCGAGCTCGTGCATGGGCGTCCGGAGGAGCGCGAACAATCCCCCCGGCTCGAAACGCACGCCCAAGAGGTCGACGACTCCGGTCGGTGCGATCTCGATCGCGCGTCGGATCTGGCCGACCAGGAGAATGCGCGCCTGCTCGTGCGAGCGTCCGTCCGGCGTCAGCCGCCGGAACCGATCCGCGCGGTTGACGACGATCTCGGGGCACCCGTCGGGCACGATGCGGTCCAGACCCCCGTTCGGATCCGCCGGAGCCCGAAGGCTCCAGACCGCGCGCACGAAAGGCCGCAGTTCCGCGCGCGGACTGCCCTCGAAGTATTCCACGACGATTATTCTAAGAGGCCCGTTCCGAAGCCGTCGACCCGTGTCCGTCGGGGGCACGCATACTTCTTACGGACGTAGCGGTTCACGACGACCCGCGCCGGGATGATGTGCCCGCGCTTGCTCACGTCCTCGCCGATCGGCTGCATGAGCTTCGCGCAGCACGAGCACGTGCGCTGCTCTTCGGGCACGTCGCACTCGATCGTCACACGCGGAAGACCCTTCGCGAAAGGCCCGCGGCCGCGGCCGCGCTTCCGACGCCGGGTCCCCGACGCCCGCCGGATGCTAGACTCCCGGCCTTCCACCGATTCCCTGTCCGATCTCGAGAAGACCGCGATGAAGAATGTCCTGGCCGCTGCCGTCCTCGCTCTCGCCGCAGGCGCTTCGGGCTGCCTGGGTCCGAACAAGCTGTTCAACAGCGTGCACGAGTGGAACGAGGAGGCCACGGACCAGGACTGGGTCAACGAGGTCGTGTTCCTTGGCTTCCACCTGATCCCCGTCTACCACCTCTCCTATCTGCTCGACATCGTCGTTCTGAACACGATCGAGTACTGGACCGGAGACCCCCTGGACTGACCGGCGCGACTCGCCGCGGGACGCTCCGCGTGTGGCACCTCTCCGGCGAGACCGTCTACTCCAGAGGCCGTCGATGCGCTCGGGAGCAGAGCACCCCGCGGCAAGCTGCGAGCCGCGGCGGCCGGGATGGCTCAACGTCCCCGCTCCAGGATCCGGGCAAGTGTGGTAGCCAGTCCATCCAACGCTGCAGGCGGAAGAGTCACGCGCAGCTCCAGCTCCCCGCTCGGACCCTCCTCGGTGCACGCGCGGAGCCGCTCCCGGAGTCGCTCTTCCGCGAGGCGCGTCGCCGGCGACTCGGGCGTCCCCGGCAGGATCTCGCCGAGGAAGCGGAGGGCGGACGTCAGGAGCTCCCCGCCGGCGGCCGCGAGTCGGCGGCGCTCGGCGAGGGCGGTCCCCTGGTGCTCGCCCCCGCGCAGAAGGCTCTCGTCCACCGCGGCGTCCGGACGGCGCCCGAGCAGAACCTCGAGTCGCCGCTTCAACTCCTCGGCGCCTGACACGAGATCGACCGCGTCGACGTCGGAGTCGGGATCGAGCGCCGCCATGAACAGGTCGTGCTTCGCGGAGAGGGTCGACAGCAGGCTCTCCTCGATCGTCCCCTCGGTTACGAGCAAGTAGATCTGCACCTTGCGCTTCTGGCCCATCCGGTGCGCGCGGGCGATTCGCTGCTCGAGCACGGCCGGGTTCCAGGGCAGGTCGACGTTGATCACCGTGTCGGCGCACTGCAGGTTGAGCCCCGTAGCGCCGGCGTTCGTGGTGAGGAACAGACGGCAGCCGGGATCGGCGTGGAAGGTCTCGACGAGCGACTGGCGCTTCCTCTGGGGCACCTTGCCGTCGAGACGCGCAAAGCCGAGCCCGCGCCGCGCGAGCACGGGCTCGACCGCATCGAGCATGCGCGTCCACTCCGAGAAGAGCACCGCCTTGCGTCCGTCACCCCCGTTCCCGGAGAACAGCTCATCGAGGAGGGCCTCCAGCCGTTCCATCTTGCTCGAGAAGCCGGGCGTCTTGCGGTCGACCAGAAAAGTCCCGTTGGCGGACAACCGGCAGCAGAGCAGCGCCTTTCGCAGGCGCAAGAGATCCATCTCGCTGATGTAGGGCTTGTTGACGATCGAGCTGACGACGCGCATGTGCGCGCCGTGCAGGTCGAGCTGCTCCTCGGTCGGCTCGATGCGCACGATCTCGGTCGTCCGCGGCGGAAGCTGGGTCAGCACCTCCGAGCGGGTGCGTCGTAGGAGCACCGGCTCGAGCCGGGAGCGCAGGTCCGACAGGTTCTTGTAGCCGAGAACGCGACCGCGCTCGTCGACGACGCGGTGGCGGTGATGGAAACGGTACTGCGGTCCCAGGCGTCGCTCGTCGACGAACTCGACGACGGAATGCAGCTCCTCCAGCCGATTCTCGAGGGGCGTGCCGGTCAGCACGAGCGCGAAGGGCGAGCTCAGGCCCTTGATGACCCTGCTCGTCTTGGCTTCCCAGTTCTTGATGCGCTGGCCTTCGTCCAGGACGATCAGGTCCCACGGCACCCGCTCGATGGCGAGGATGTCTCGCAGCACCTGCTCGTAGTTGCAAATCGTGAAGAAGCTCTCTTTCTCGTACTGGCGCGCGCGCTCGGCGGCGCCGCCCAGCACGAGGCGCGCAGGCCGACCGCTGAAGCGTTCGATCTCCGCGCGCCACTGGGCCTTGAGCGAGGCCGGCGCGACGACGAGGACACGGCGGATGCCGGCCACGCGGGCCAGGAGCTCGGCCACGCCGATGCCCTGGATCGTCTTGCCGAGTCCCATGTCGTCCGCGAGCACTGCCCGCCCCGCGCCCACCGCGAAGGCGATGCCATCGAGCTGGTAGGGCAGGAGCTCGCCCAACAGGAGCTCCCTGCGCAGCGGGTGCTGCGCGGGGTCCTTGCGGATCTCGGCCACGAGGTCCGCAACGCTCTTACGGAAGAGGCGCGCCTGGAGCTCCTCTTCGGCGTCGGGGTAGACGATCACGTCGTGGCCCAGGCGCTCGATGCGTCGCAGTCTCTTCACGAGGTCTTGCTCGTCCTCGATCGCGCGCCTGTCAATGGGTCGGACGATGCGCTCGAGCTCGGGCTCGAGGGACTTCGGCCGAAGGAGACGCAGCTCGGCCACGTCGCCGTACCGCACGTGCACCGCCAGGTGCCGGCGCCGGTAGGGCCGGCGAAGCTTGGCCGCCGGGAAGCGACGCTTCACCTTGCGCAGGACGTGCAGCACGTGCTTGCACGTCCCCAGCCCGTTCTTGCGGAAGTCCGGGCAGGAGCAATACGCCTCGCCGCGCTCCATGCCGCGAAGGGCGACGCGGTAGGTCTTGCCCGAAGCCTTGTTCATCACGGCGTAGTCGGTCCAGAGTCGAGCCGGGTCCTCGGAGCGAACGACCATGCGCTCGGTGCGAGCGCGCTCCTCGCGCTCCTCGATGGCCCTCCGGACGAGCTCTTCCTCGCTCAGCGCTTCGGCGGGGATGCGCTCCGGCGGCGGTTCCGCCAGGCCGAGCGCCGTCTTCTCCTCCATTACCAGCGAGAGCACCGCTCCGACGTGCTCGCACGCCACATCGCAGATGGAGCAGGAACAGCGGAGCTTCCCGGCCCTGTCCTCCGATCGGACGACCGCAACGACCACTCCGGGAAGGTCCGCCTGCAGCCGCGCCTGGCCGAGGTTCATGGACTCGATCCCCAGGTCGAGCGCGCCGCCCGCGCGCAAGAGCTCCTCCCCGCGCGGGCCCAGGATGCGGCCCGCCCCGTCGTAGGTCAGTCGCGAGAGCAGGTCACGGAGCGTCAGAGCACGGCTGGGAGCTGTCGTCGTGGGGGGCATGGATCGAAGTGGTTTTCTCGTGTCCGTCGTGCAGCTCCTGAGATAGCGAACGGCCGGGAGTCAGACCACCCTTCAAGCATCGCCGTGGGCTCGGGACCCGTGGGATCCCCTGGTACGGGCGTGCGGGTGGACGCCGCCCCGTCGATGGCCGGGGACCGCCACACGGCGCGCCGACTCGGCGGGGCAGTTGAGCGGCCAGTCGACGAAGAGGGAACCCGCGGCCGTTCCGACGAAGGGGGCCCTCGGACGGAATGCAGTTCCCCCGTTTCCGTGGACACGGAGTTGGGGATCCGTGCCGAGTAGAAGGTGCGTGTCGAGATCGGTCAATCGACGGAGACGAGCACGTCATTCGAGGGGGTGAGGAAGGGGCGTGGAGCCCCCCCACTCGCTCAAGACCGAGCTCCGAGGCGGATCGAAGAGGCGCCGAGAGTCCGTCGGGAGACCGCGAGCCGCTACCTGCGCGAGGCAGGGATCGGCGCGGGAGAACACCTCCCCCCGCTCCCGTCAACGTCCCGCGAACCCCCTCAGCACTGGCCACGACGGGTCGGTTTTGGGTGACCGTCGAGGGTCATCGCCACCCCATTGCAACGGGGTCCGCTACTCACCGGCGACCCGACCCGCGTTCCCGGCCCAACGAAAAGAGGACCCAGCCGGGAAGGGCCGAGTCCTCTCTTGGAAGGTGGTAGCGGGGGTAGGATTCGAACCTACGACCTCCGGGTTATGAGCCCGACGAGCTGCCAGACTGCTCCACCCCGCGGACCAGTGCTCAGTGTCTGCCGAGTCGGGTCGCGTTTCAAGGGTTGCGACCTCGGAAACCGCCGGAACGCGGGCCGCCGGGGGGACCGGCGGTCGCAGCGGGGTCCTAGCGGGAGCCGGGTGGCGGGCCGCTGACGGACTCGGCGGGCGGACCTCCCGGACCGGCCAGGGCCAGCTCGAGGGAAGTCGCGAGACCGTGGAGCTCGCCGAGCCACTCGGGCTCGCGGTCGAGCCCGGCCCAGAGCGGGGGCGACCCTTCCCCCACCGCCTGGGCGTCTCCGACCTCCGGCGCGACCTCGGCCGGCAGCCCGGCGAGGTGTCCGGCCGCGAGCGAGATGCGCGCGCGATCCTCGGTCGCCATCGCGAACCCCGCCAGGCTGCGCAGGTCGCCGAGGCGCACGGCCGCCGGCTCACCGCGCCAGCCCGCGCGCTGGACGAGCCGCCCGAGCACGTCGAAGGCCTCGGTCGACGCGGCGTCTCCGCGCTCGTCCGTGTCGACGATGAGCTGGGCCAGATCGCGCAGGTCCGAGACCGCCAGGACGTCGGGGCGATCGAGGAAGACCCCACGCAGATCGTCGAGAGCGTCGGCGCCCAGGCCGCGCGAGAGCGAGAAGCGCGCCCGGTCGCGCCGAACGACCGCCGCGAGCTCGCCGTCGACCTCGTCCCCGGCCCTCGTGAGCGCATCCTTGTAGGTGTCGAGCGTCTCGCGCGTCCGGAGGTTCTGACCGAGCTCCACGAGGTCGCCCAGGAAGAGCGCTCGCGAGTGCAGGCGTGACGCGGGCGAGAGCAGCGCTCCGTCGACGACCCCCGGCAGGTGAACGTCCACGAGCTGCGTCAGGAACCGCTCGCCATCGGGCAGGGACTCGGAGAGGAGCATGCCGCTCGAGCGCACCTCCTTCGCCCAGCGGACGATCTCCGCGTGATCGCGACCGGTGAGCGCCTGCGCGTCGACGGGTTCCGGCGCAGAGACGAGCTCCAGGCACTGGAGGAGGCGCGCGACCCGCGTATCGGGATCGGGCACGTCCGCCAGGCGCCGGGCGCACTTCATCCGCGCGCTCGCGATCCCGTCGGCCAGGCGCCGCAGCGTCTTGCCGAGCACCGCGATGCGAACGGGGTTCCCGCTCGCGAGCCGGTCGAAGGAAGCGTGGGCCAGGAAGGGCTCGAGCATCGAGGCGTCGCCGTGGCGACGGACGAGCGCCAGGAGTCCCGTCTTGAGCTCCTCGACGGGCTCGCGCTCGAGTCGATCGACGAGCGCGGAGAGGTCGCGCCCGTGCACTTGCTCGGCCAGCGCGTCGGAGGAGAGCAGCGCGAGCGCGCGTCGCCGCAGGTCCGCCTGCGGGTGATCGAGGTGCCCCAGGAGCGTTCCGATGACCTGGTCTCCGCTCTCCGGATACACCTCCGCGAGCCCGGCGAGAGAACCGAGGAGTGCGTAGGAGAGGCCGATACTGTCCTCGTCGAGCACACGCGACATCAGCTCGATGTCCGCGACCAGCGCGACGTCCCCGAGCGAGTGCGCCGCCGCCGTCCTCACGCTCTCGGAGTAGCGACCGTCCGAGAGCAGGCGCGCCAGCGGGCCGCGCGCGTCGCAGCCGCGCATCCACTCCGCCGAGCGTCCGGCGGTCTCACCGTTGCCGTTGCCGTTCGCCTGTACGCGCGAGAGCAGATCCTTGAGGGACGCGAGCACACCCGACGTGACGTCCGGGTCGCCGTGCGGCGAGGCGATCGCGAGCTCGAGGAGCTTCGCGACCTCTGCTTGCGCCGCGCGGAGCGTGGGCCCGAGGATGTTCGTGCCGTGATCCCAGGGCAGACCCTCGAGGCCGCGCGCGAGCGGGAGCAGGAAGTCCGGCGAGGGATTCCCGGACAGCGCGATCAGCTCTTCGC
>JAJDET010000311.1 GCA_029259655.1 Planctomycetota bacterium | reverse complement strand
CTCATCGGTGAGCGCCGCCCCCACACCGCGGCAGGCGCGGAAGCGCCCGCGCCACGACTCGCGCGTGAACGGGATCCGCGCGTCGAAGACGAAGGCTCCCGCGAGCTCGAAGTGCTCCGGCGCCCAGGACGGGACGTCCGGCACCTCTCCCGACCAGTCGCTCGCCGACCAGTCCGGGTTGTGGCGCAGGACGAGCTCCTCGGAGGCGCGCGCGATCGCATCTTCGCGCGGGAGCCAGCAGAAGTGGCTCGTCGCGAGGAGCCCGCCGGGCAGCAGCACGCGTCGCAGCTCGGCGACGACGCGCTCGAGATCGAAGTAGAGGAAGCACTGGCTCGCCGTCACGACATCGAACACGCCGCTCTCGACCGTCGTCGCCTCGGCCGGCGCCGTGCGGAAGTCCACGTCGAGCCCCTCGGCCGCAGCCGAGCGCCGCGCCACCTCGATCTGACCCTCGGCGACGTCCACGCCCGCGACGCGCGCGCCGCGCCGCGCGAGCTCGAGAGCGACGAATCCGACACCCGTCCCGAGGTCCAGGACGCGCTGGCCCGACAGCCCGACGCCGAGGGCGGCGAGGCGGTCGTAGAACTCGGTCGGATAGTCCGGTCGCCAGTTCGCGTAGTCGTCGCTGGTCCGTCCCCAGTCGATCCAGCGGTCGCCGTCCTTCGCTCGGAGCCCGTGCACGATGCTCCAGTATGTCGCCCGGAGCGGTGGAACGAACGTCGGGAGACATTCCCCGGGAACCCGCTGCCGACCCGGGCGCGGCGAGCGCGTAGAATCCCCCCTCACATGTGCGGAATCATCGCCGTCCTGCGCCAGCGCTCCACGCGCGAGATGCCCGACCCCGCCGGCATCCGGGGGACGCTCGCGCGGGCCGTGGCCGCGCTCCCGGCTGCGATCGACGCCTCGTCGGGGCCCGCGCTGGGGACGGCGGCCGCCGAGCTCGCGGCGATCGACGGCCTGCTCCGGGGGCCGTCCGGCATCGCCTGCCTCCTCTCGCACTCCGAGCTCGCCGACGAGCTCGACCGCACGATCGGAGAGCTGGAGGGGAAGACGGAAACGCTCGAGCAGGAGCTCGACGGGATCGTGCTCCCGGCGGCCGAGCTCGAGGAGATCAACGCCGCCATGGTCGCGCTGAAGGACGCGTCCTGGGCCGTGCGCCGCGACCGCCTGCGCACGGCGCGCGAGGTCGCCACGCTGGCGGGCGGCTCCGCCGGGCAGGCGGCCATCGAGGGTTACCTCTCGATCCAGATCGCCCTCTCCGCGATCGATCGGCTCGAGGTGCGCGGGCGGGACTCCGCCGGGCTGCACGTCCTCGTCCTGAACCACGGGCTCGATCTCGGAGCTCCGGCCGTCGTCGACGAGATCGCAGGACGCGACGACGTCCTGTTCGGCAACGGATGCGTGCGGGTCGCGGGCGAGAAGGTCTCGTTCATCTACAAGGCGGCGGCCGAGATCGGCGAGCTGGGTGACAACGTCACGGCCCTGCGCGCTGCGATCCGCGGCGACGGCCTGCTCGCCCGCGCGCTCGCCACCGAGGACGCGGAGCTCGTCGTGCTCGGCCACACGCGCTGGGCGAGCGTCGGCATCATCAGCGAGGCGAACGCTCACCCG
Source organism: Planctomycetota bacterium (assembly GCA_029259655.1). Classification (GTDB taxonomy): domain Bacteria; phylum Planctomycetota; class UBA1135; order UBA1135; genus OFTM220. The sequence continues at coordinate 2,693 of JAJDET010000311.1, read as the reverse complement.
CTCAACCACGAAGAGCTCGGGAGCGAGGGCGGGCCCTACGTCGTGGCCGCGCTCAACGGGGACGTGGACAACTACGCGGACCTGGCCGAGCAGTCGGGGCTCGCCGTCCCCGCGGAGATCACGACCGACGCCAAGATCATCCCGGTGCTCGTCTCGCGTGCTCTCGCGGGCGGGCAGTCGCTCGAGGACGCCTTCCGGAGCACGGTCTCTTCCTTCGTCGGGTCCGTCGCGATCGGCGTCTCCTCTGCGGATCACCCCGACCAGCTGGCACTCGCGCTGCGCGGCTCGGGGCAGGCGCTCTACGTCGGTCTCGCCGAAGACGCGTTCGTCGTCGCGAGCGAGCCCTACGGCCTGGTCGAGGTGACGAGCGACTACCTGCGCATGGACGGCGAGACGCCCGGCAACCCGGACAACGAGAGCGCGAGCCGCGGGCAGATCCTCCTGCTCGACCGGACGCAGGCCGGGCGGATCGAGGGCATCCGCCGCGTCGCGTACGACGGCACCGAGCTCCCCGTCGCGGCCGAGGGCCTGTCGCACGCGGAGATCACGACCCGCGACATCGACCGCGGCGAGTTCCCCCACTACCTCCTGAAGGAGATCACCGAGGCTCCCCGCTCGATGCGGAAGACGCTGCGCGGGAAGATCGTGGAGGAGAAGGGCAAGCTCGCGACGCACCTCGGGGTCGAGGTGCTCTCTCACGAGGTGCGCGCCGGTCTCCGCGACGGCCGCATCCGACGCCTGCTCGTGATCGGTCAGGGCACGGCCGCGGTCGCGGGTCAAGGCGTCGCAGCGATCCTGGCCGAGCTCCTGCGCGGCACGGCCGTGACGGTGCGGGCTCTGCCCGCGACCGAGCTCTCGGGCTTCGAGCTCACGGACGACATGTCCGACACGCTCGTCGTCGCCATCAGCCAGTCCGGGACGACGACGGACACGAACCGCACCGTCGATCTCGTGCGCGCCCGCGGCGCCGCCGTCACGAGCATCGTCAACCGGCGCAACTCGGACCTCGTCGACAAGTCGGACGGCGTCCTCTACACGTCCGACGGACGCGACGTGGAGATGAGCGTCGCGTCGACCAAGGCCTTCTACGCGCAGATCGCCGCCGGGACCCTGCTCGCCTGCGAGATCGCGAGCGAGCTCGAGGTCGGGAGCGAGGCGGCGAGCGAGCTCCTGAGAGCGCTCCGAACGCTGCCCGACGCGATGCAGAAGGTCGTCGAACGGCGGACCGCGATCGGCGACTCGGCTCGCGAGCACGCGCCGCAGCGGCGCTACTGGGCGCTCGTCGGCAACGGGCACAACCGGATCGCCGCGGCGGAGGTGCGCATCAAGCTCTCCGAGCTCTGCTACAAGTCGATCGCCTGCGACGCGACCGAGGACAAGAAGCACATCGACCTGTCGGCCGAGCCCCTGATCCTGATCTGCGCCGCGGGGCTCTCGGGCTCCAACGCCGACGACGTCGCCAAGGAGGTCGCGATCTATCGCGCCCACAAGGCGGCGCCGATCGTCGTGGCGACGGAGGGCGAGGCCCGCTTCGGGGCCGCGCTCGCCGTGATCGAGGTCCCGCGCGTGCACGCGACCTTCGGCTTCGTCTTGTCGGCAGTCGCCGGGCACCTCTTCGGATACGAGGCTGCGCTCGCGATCGACGCGCTGGCCCAGCCGCTGCGCGAGGTGCGCGCCGCGATCGAGCGCATGCTGTCGGCTGGAGGAGCCGACCTGCGCCGCCTCGCAGCGGACCTCGAGGCGCCCATGGCGCGGTTCTTCGCGGGCCTCGGAGCGGGCAAGTACGACGGTCAGCTCGAGGCCAGTACGGCGACGCGCCTCGCCTCGCTCCTGCGCTTCGCCCAGGGCTCCACGCCGCTCGACGCCTTCGCGGTCGAGCACGGACGCTCCGGCACGCCGTCGGTCGTCATCGAGGACCTGATCGCCGCGACGACGCGCGCGATCGACGAGCTCACGCGCCCCGTCGACGCGATCAAGCACCAGGCGAAGACGGTCACGGTCGGGATCTCGCGCTCGGACGAGGCCTTGCTCACCGTGCCCCTGGTGCGCGAGCTCCTCTCGACCGGTGTCGAGCGCGACCGCATCTCCTACCGCGACCTGCGCACGCTGGCGGCGCTCGACTCGGGCGTCGCCGACGTGCTCGGCCACACGCGCTACGCGATCGAGGGCTCGCCGGAGGACGACGCAGCGACCGTCCGGGTGCTCCAGCGCGAGGGTGTCGCGAAGGACCTCGAGTCGCGCGCCGCCGGGAACCCGGAGCTGCGCGGCACGAAGCACCAGGTCGCGATGGAGCGCCACGCGCTGGTCGCCGTCGGCCGCAGCGACGGCCGCACCGTCCTGATCGTGCCCGAGGTCCAGGGGACGCGAACGGTGGGCTTGACGCTGCTGCACGTGCGCCTGCAGGAGCGCATCACGCCCGCCGCAGCCCGCGGCGTGTTGCGCGACTACCGCGATCGCTTCACGGTCCTGCGCGACTCGGTGCTCGAGACCGAGGACTCGTTCCGCGAGGACCTCCTCGGCGAGATCCCGGTCGTCCAGCTCCTGACGACGCCCGTGCACGTGCTCGCCGACCAGTGGCGCGCGACGTCCGACACGCGGCTGCCCGACTAGAGACGCGGCCGACAAGTCGGCCGCTTGTGACTTGGCGCGCATCAGCGCGCGCCAAGGATGCCCTGCGGGCAGCTACGGCGCGC
>JAJDET010000032.1 GCA_029259655.1 Planctomycetota bacterium | reverse complement strand
CTCGTTCCTGATCGCGATCGCGCAGCTCGCGAGCGCGACCGCTCTGCCGTGGCTGGTCCGGCGCCACGCCACGGGCGACATCGGCCGCGCGCTCGCCGACCTCGGGCAGCCGCTCTTCGCAGCCGCGTGCCTCGGACTGGGCTTCCTCGTGCCCCACTCGAGCACGATCCTCGCCGCGGCCTTCGGCGAGCCCTTCGCCGTCGCCGGCCCGGCCTTCGCCTGGTTGCTCGGCGCGGCGGCCGTGATCCACGGCGGCGCCGTCTTCGTGACCGGGCTCGTGGCCGTGGGCGCAGAGAGGCGTTTCGTCGCGGTGGCCGTGACGGGTCTCGCCGTGAACCTCGTCGGCAACGCCATCCTGGTCCCCCGGATCGGGATCGAGGGAGCGGCGGCCGCGACCTGCGCGACGGAGCTCACGGTTGCCGTCCTCGCGCTCGTGGCGCTCTCGCGCGCAGGTGTCCGTCCGCTCGCCTGCCGGCCCTGGGCCTGGGCCGCGGGTCCCGCCCTCTTCGCTCTGGGGGTCGGTGCCTCGGCCTTCCTGGCCTAAGCTCTCCTCGATGCGCGTCGGAATCGACTACCGCCCCGCCCTCGTCAACCGCGAGGGCATCGGCCGCTACGTGCGCGAGCTCGTGCGCGCGATGGTGGAGCTCGACTTCGACGGGAACCTCGGGTTGTTCGGCTACACGCTCGCGCCTTCTCGCTACTCGCGCCGCCAGCTGGGGATCGAGGGGACGCGAGCCGAGCTCCTGCGCCTGCCCCTGCCCTCGCGCGTGATGCCGTGGCTGCTCGGCAAGCTAGGGAAGGGCGTCGACGACGTGGTCGGCGGCGCCAGCGTCTACCACCACACCTATCCCTCCCCGCTCCCCGTCCGCGAGGCGGCCGAGGTCGCGACGGTCTTCGACACGATCTACACGATCCCCGATTCCGGCTACCTCGATCCGGAGATCGCGCGCGGCATGACCGAGCGCGTGCGCGGTCTGGTCGGGCGCGCGGGCCGGGTCCTCGTGCCGACCGAGTACGTCGGTGCGGACGTCGCGATGACCTTCGGAGTGCTCCCGGCGCAGATCTCCGTCACGGGGCTCGGCTGCGACCACGTCGCCCGCCACCTGCCGGCGAAGGTCGAGCGGCCGTCGGAGCCTTACGTCCTGACCGTGAGCCGGGTGGATGCGCGCAAGAACCACCTGCGGATCCTCGAGGCCTTCGAGCTCCTCGTGAAGGAGGGACTTCCTCACCGCTGGGTCATCGCCGGAACGGCCGGCTACGGCGCGGAGGTGTTCGAGCGCGCGCTCGCCGAGTCCCCTGCCCGGAGCCGCGTGGAGTGGAAGCGCAACGTCCCGGACGAGGACCTGCCGCTCCTCTACGCCCGCTCGGACTGCTTCCTGTTCCCGAGCCTCTCCGAGGGCTTCGGACTCCCGCCGCTCGAGGCGATGGCGTGCGGCTCCCCGGTCGTCTCCAGCTCCGTCACGGCCATGCCGGAGGTCCTCGGCGACGCCGCGTTCCTCGTCGAGCCGACCGACAGCGAGCGCATCTTCGAGGCGACACGGCGAATCCTGTCCGAGCCCGAGATCGCACGCGATTTCATGCTGCGCGGACGACAGAAGGCCCGCGAGCACACCTGGAAGGAAGCCGCCCGGCACACGCTGCTCGCGTACCAGAAGGCCATGGACGGCGCCGACGTGGGCGAGGGTGTTCGCCGCGCGTTGTGAGCGTCGCTGCTTGCGACCGACTCGGCATCGGCCGTACCCTCTCGGCCGGTCCGGAGAACGGAGGAACCTCGCTTGAGCTCATCGATGCTGCGCCCCCTGTCGATCGGAGAAATCCTCGACGGCGGCTTCACGATCTACAGGCAGTACTTCACGAAGCTCGTGGGCATGGGGCTCTTGCTCCTGAGCCTTCCCATGCTCGCGGGCATCGCCGCGGCCATCCCTGACGATCAGACGATCCAGGCCATCCTGTCTCTGCCGTACGCCCTCTTGAACGGCATCGCCTCGATCGCCCTGGGAGCCGCCTGTGTCTGGCTGACGTCCCAGGTCGTCCTGGCCCGGCCGGTCGACATCCGCGAGGCCGCCGGCAAGGGACTCCAGAAGTTCTTCCCCGTGTTCCTGTGCGGGCTCCTGCTCTTGCTCGGGTACTCGATCATCGTCGGACTGCCGGCGGGCATCGCGTTCGGGGTGTGGAGCGCGGTCTTCTCCGACTCCCCTGCCCTCTTCGGTGTCGGCATCGTCTTCTTCGCGGTGGCGATCGGGGTGACCGTGATCATCATGGCGTTGATGGCGTTCGCGCTGGTGCCGGTGGTGGTGCTCGAGGACACGTGGAGCTTCTTCTCGCGCTCGCGCGCCCTGGCTCGCAAGTCCTGGCTGAAGATCGCGATCGTCACTTTCATCTACACGATCGTGGTGGCGCTCCCGGCGATCGTCGTCGGAGCCGGATCGGTCCTACAGCAGGCCATGTCCGGAGCAGAACAATTCTCCCAGCCGATCTGGGTCGTGTTCGCCAACGCGCTCGTCGCCGCGCTCACGACTCCGTTCGCGAACGCCTGCCTGACCCTGCTCTACTACGACCAGCGCGTCCGCAAGGAAGGACTCGACGTCGAGCTCTCCGCGTCGGCGATCGACACCGCCCCGGCGGGCGGGTAAGTCGTGTACGCGTCGAATCAAGAAGGGATCGACTCGACGCGCGAAGGGGTCTTCGAGGCGATCGACGGCGTCCTGAACCGATCGGAGTTCCAGACGCAGGAGACGTCCACGCTGTTGACGGCGATCCAGGAGAAGATCCAGGAATGGAAGATGTGGATCCTGGACCGCCTGGGCGGCCTCTTCGGTTCGGGCGACGGGGTCGCCAACACCGTGATCGTCCTGCTCTCGATCCTGACCGTGGCGCTGGTCGCCTATGCGATCTGGACCGTGCTGCGTGCATACGCGAACGAGGCCGCGGCCGAGAAGATCTCGTCGAGCTCGAGCCGAACCGAGGTCGGCCACGCACCGTCGGACGAGCTCGCTCGCGCGGGGAGCCTGGCGGCGGCGGGGCGGTACGCCGAGGCAATGCACGCGCTCTATCGGGGAGTGCTCCTCTGGCTCGACGTGTTCGGCCACGCGCGCTACGACGACGGCAAGACCGGCGGCGAGTACGCGCGTGAGCTCCGGAGCGGAGAGCTGCGGCGCACGTTCCGGAGCCTGCTCTCGGCCTTCTACCCGGTCGCCTTCGGAGGTCGGGGGGCGACCTCGGGCTCCTGGGACCGGATGCGCAGCGCCGCGAGCGCGCTGGGAGTGCCGGAGTGAGCGGTGACCTCAAAGCGCAGCGCATCACGATCCTCGTGGTCGGGCTCCTGCTCATGGTCTTCGTGCTGTTCGGTCCTGACGAGGGCTCGCGGGGCTGGGTCCCGCCGAGCTCGTTCCACACCAATCCCACAGGTGCGCGCGCCCTGTACCTGGCCACCGAGGACCTGGGCCTCGAGGTCGACCGCTGGATGTTCCCGGCCGACTCCCTGGACGACGAGCAGTCGGTGGTCGTGTCGCTCGCACCCTCGGAGCCGCTCGACCGGCTCGAGGTCGGCGACCTCCTCGAGTGGGTGGAACACGGCGGGTTCCTCGTTCACGCGGCGGGCTCCTTCCGCAACGCGCTGCTCAGCGAGCTCGACCTGGACACCGAGCGCGGTGACGAGAACCGGCTCGAGCGACTGTCCGCACCCGACGCCTCGCGGGAAGCGCTCGCGCTCGTCGCCGAGTCGGAGGCCGAGATCGATTGGGATGGCGAGGTCTTCGAGAAGACCGAGCTCGGTGAGAAGCTCTTCACCGATCCGGAGGGACGCGCGAACATGATCCTCCTCCCGCGCGGAGACGGGCACGTCCTCGTGCTGGCGGGGATCGACGGCCTGACGAACGAGGAGCTCTCGGAGAGCGAGACGGCACTCGTCCTGCTGCGCGCGATCGCACTCTTCGCGGAGGACGGAATCGTCGTCTTCGACGAGTTCCAC
>JAJDET010000310.1 GCA_029259655.1 Planctomycetota bacterium | reverse complement strand
GTGTCGACACCCTCAAGGTCTTCCTCCCCGGCAACCACGAGCTGCGTGGCCGCGAGGCCTTCTTCGAGGCCGGGGGCGTGACGAACGCCTCCTTCGTCATCCACGGCGACAAGTACGTCACGCTCGACGCCAAGGACGTCTACCAACCGGAAGACCTGGCGTTCCTCGAGCGCGAGCTCGCGGATCACGAGGCCTACGACCACGTCTTCCTCTTGACGCACCACTTCTTCGTGAACTACGCGGACCCCGTGGAAGGCCAGCCCGAGTTCCGCGACCCCTTCGGCGGCGACTCGTTTCTCCGCAATAGCAACTGGAACCGGGACATCGTGCCCCGCATAGCGGGCAAGGTCGACTTCGTGTTCTGCGGTGACTACTACCCGCACAACGTCCGGACGGTGCAGCACTACGAAGAGCACGCGATCCAGTACGTCATGACCTCTTTCCTGTTCGGGCGCGGGCTCGGCACGCAGGTTACGGGCGACGGGCCGCTGCTCTTCGTCGAGCTGTCGTTCCGGGACGGCGAGCTCTCGATCGTTCCGCGCACGGTGCCCCTGGACATGCGCGATCCCTGGTATCGCGACTACAAGACGCGTGCGCTCCCCGGGGGGAGGCGGGTCGAGGTCGGAGAGCTCTCCTTCCTGGTCCCGCACGGCTGGCACGTCGAGCAGGTGGGGGCCGGCGAGGTCCTGCGCGTGGTCGACCGCCGGGAGCCCGTCGAGACGGCCGCCGAGCTGCGTGTCCAGGCCTGGCCGCTCGGCCCGGAGGGCACCCTGGAGGAGTTCGCGGCCGAACGGCTGGACGAGTTCCGGACGCGACTGCCGAGCTTTCGGCCCGGTGCACGGGAGCTGGAGGAGCTGGGCGGCGTGAAGGTGATCTGGACCCGCGGACAGGACCCCCTGGGCGAGGTGGAGAGCTACGCCCTCTCGCTATACTTCGTCCACGGGAGCACCGGGTACCTGGCACGCGGCACGGGCTCCTCCGAACGTACGCAGGATTCCTTCTCGACCCTCGAGGAGATGATGCGCTCCGTCCGATTCGAGGGCGTGGAGACGGTGGACGATGGACATCAAGAATGAGATCGGCGACGCCTCCGGGCTGAAGCTCGGCCTCGGGCTCCTGGCCGTCGGGATCGCGATCGGGCTCGTCGCCCGTCCGCGCGACTGGATGCCGGAAGACCCGGACGCGGACGAAACCGAGCAGGAGGTCGCCCCGGTCGAGCTCGGCTTGCCGATGTCGCGCGGAAACGCGACGGCGGGCTCTCCGGAGACGACGCCCGAAGGCGCCGGCCTCGAGACGCTCTGGATCGAGGTCGAACCCCGCTACGCCGAGGTCCTCCAGCGCAAGTACGACCGCTCGATGGAGAGCGGGATGATCATCAAGGGGGAGGACGACCTCGTCCCGGCGACGCTGCGCCACGGTGACCTGGCCGTGACCGGCGACGTGCGCATCAAGGGCGACTACCTCGACCACCTGAGGACCGACAAGTGGTCGCTCCGGATCGAGTGCAAGAGCGGGAAGCTCTTCGGCATGTCGCGGTTCTCGATCCAGCACCCGATGACGCGCGGGTACCTGTGGGAGTGGCTCGTGATGAAGGCCGCGCGACGCTACGACATCCTCGCTCCGCGCGTCGACTTCGTGAACGTCGTGATCAACGACAATCCGCTGGGCATCTACTACCTGGAGGAGCACTTCACGAAGGAGCTCATCGAGTCGCAGGGGCGCCGCGAGGGGCCGATCGTGCGTTTCGACGAGCGGGTCCTGATGAGCGTCTACGAGCAGTACGGATTCCAGCAGATCACGATCCCGGAGACCGTGCGTCCAGGCACGCTGCCCACGACGGCGGAGGTGACGGCCTACGGCGAGAAGCGCATCGGGAAGAGCGAGAACCTGTCCCGCGAGCTGCAGCAGGCCATCGACAAGCTCGGTGTCCTCCAGGACGGTGTCCAGCGTGAGGTCCACGGCAGGAGCTCGCGCAGCACGCTCAAGAAGGCTGCGGACCGCCTCCAGGAGATGACGCTCGAGAGCTCCTTCGATTTCGACAGCGTCTCTCGCATGCACGCCCTCCTGGCACTCTTCCGCTGCAAGCACGGGATGGGTTGGAAGGACCGGCACTTCTACTTCAACCCGATCACGGATCGGCTCGAGCCCATCCTGTGCGACACGCTCGCCGGCACCCCGATCGCGGAGCGCGATCCGGTGACGATGTACACCCACACGAATCAGGTGTTCTTGCGGGACGACGCCTACTACAACGAGCTCTTCCTCAGCCTCGCGGAAGTGGCGAGTCCGGCCTTCCTGACCGGCATGTTCGACGAGCTGGAAGAAGACCTCCGGCTGTACGGCTCGGTCATGCGTGCGGAGGGAATGGACCATCCGGGGACGGACGTGGACGGGATCAAGTCCCAGCTCTTCGACCAGCAGATCTACCTGCGCGATCTCTTGCGACCGAACGATCCGGTCAACTTCGATTGCCGACTCCTTTCCGAGGGCGGTCCGGGCGGCGAGCTCGCCGTCGAGGTCTGGGCCACGACGCGGGTCCCGGTCGTCCTGCGCGGGTTCTACTTCGAGAACGGGCGGTTCGTCGCGGCGCGGCGGGTGGTGGACGGTGAGACGTCCGGCAACTTGGGCGGCGTTCCGTCCGATCCGGACGCCGTGGTGCTCCCGAACGACAGCCGGCGTGTGCTCTTTCGCTTCCCGGCCGACTGGCGGCTGGCCACGCTCCTGGACGTCCAGGCGATCAAGAGCGCGATCACGTCTGCCACGGAGAAGGACGAGAGCGAGAAGGTGCGGATCACGGCGGAGTACCGGCTGCTGACGGACGACATCCTCTCGACCGAGGAGCTCTCGATCCGGCGCTTCGGGAGCTCCTGGGCGGAAGAGGGCGGCCGGCCCGCCCCGCCGTCGCTGGAGGAAGCTCTGGCGGCGCACGAGTTCTTGACGTTCGATCTGGAGACGCGCGAGCTCGTCGTGACCCCGGGCGAGTGGAACGTCATCGCCGACCTCGTGGTTCCCGTCGGGCACCCGCTGCGCGTGGGACCGGGCACGACGCTGCGCTTCGGCGGTGGAGCGGCCCTCATCTCGACCGAGCCCCTGAGCATGACGGGCTCGGAGTCGGCACCGATCGTGCTGGAACCGGCGATCGGGGTCGGCACGTGGTCCGGCGTGACCGTCCTCGAGGCGGACGGAAAGAGCGTCTGGCGAAATGTCCACGTCAAGCGGACCGACGCGATCCTCAGAGGCGGGTGGATGATGACCGGAGGGGTCACGTTCTATCGGTGCCCGGTCGAGCTCTACGACTGTCGCTTCGAGGACGCCGCCGGAGAGGACGCGCTGAACATCTACGGGACGGAGTTCATCATGGACGGCGTCGTCGTCGACACCTGCGCCTCCGACGCCTTCGACGGCGACTTCGTCACGGGCGTCGTTCGGAACTCGACCTTCATCAACTCGGTGGAGGACGCCGTCGACGTCAGCGGCAGCGACATCGACGTGGAGGACTGCCGCTTCGTGGACATCGGCGACAAGGCCATCTCCGCCGGAGAGCGGAGCGTCGTGCGCGCTCGAGACTGCGTGGTCGAGAGCGCCTCGATCGGGTTGGCCTCGAAGGACGCTTCCAGGCTCTTCGCCGATCGCATCGACATCCAGCGGACGATCAACTACGGGATCGCCGTGTTCGTCAAGAAGCCCGAGTACGGTCCGAGCTCGGTGATCGCGAACGAGATCGCCATCGGGGAATCGGGACGGGGGCCGCACATCGTGCAGCTCCCCTGCAAGCTGATTCTCGATGGGCAGCCCATCAGGGGCGAGCTGCTCGACGTCAAGGAGCTCTACCGCCAGAAGATCCTGGGGCAGTAGCCCTACCGGCGATGCGCACGATCCTATCCTTCGGGGCACTGCTGCTCTTGTTCGCGCTCGCGCTCAACCTGAGCTCGGGTAGCTACGACGACTGGGTGCCCCACGAGTGGGCGGAAGAGGGCGGCCTCTCGAGCGGAACCAGCCTCCGTATCTTCTCGTGCGGTGTCGGTTTCCGACCGGAGCGTTACGACCAGAAAGCCCAGCGCCACGGCATCTACGTCGACGGCGCGAGGTACGGCGCACCGACGACGATCACCGGGCTTCGCGCCGCGGCGGTCCTGTCGACCGGCGAGGTGGACTCCCGGACCTTCGAGCTCCACCGGTACGCCGAGGAGAGTGAGAAGCTGGACGCCTTCGTACGGTCGCTCCCGGTAGACAGCATCCTGGCCCTGGGTGTCTACAACACGGCGCTCCCCGCGGGGAGAGACGCGGAGGCGCGCACCGCTCTGCTCACGACGACGTTCGCCCTCCTCGGGGCGAAGGCGCCTCCGGTCGACGCGAGGCACGTGAGCTGGGCGTTCGTCGCCGTCCGGCGCCCGCGCGGCTGGGTCCCCATCGCCGAGAAGCGTTCCGACAACAAGGGCATCTCTCTGGTCCTGAGCCTGCCGTCGAGGCTGGCCCGCTACGACACGCACCCCCCACACTCGGTGCGCTTCGAAGACGACCCCGAGATATGGCTCGTGGACTGGTACGCGGATGCGTTGACCGACGAGCTCGCCGTGCTGCACGAACCGTTCGAGATCCGGAAGGTCCCTCAGCGCGCTATCCAGGCGTCGACTCCGTTCGGCCCGCACGTGAAGGAGGGAGAACCGCTCGCGAGCCGTGTGTCCTGGCCCCTCGTCCTCCTGGGGCCCGGCGCCCGCTTCTCCAGCTATCTCGGTATCCGCTCGGACAGGCGAGGCCGGACGGCGGGAGTGCGCTTCGAGGTCTGGATCGACGGGGAGCTCTTGGCCTCGCGCGAACTGGCCGTCGATCCTCTCGAGGAGGACAGCTGGCATACCTGGCGAACGGAGCTCCCGCTGGACGAGCCGCGCTGGGTCTCCGTGGAGCTGCGCGTCGTACCGCTGGAGGACTTCGACTGGACGACGCGCGGCTGGTCGGAGCCCGCGTTCTGGGGCGATCCGTGGATCACTTACCCGAAGCTCGTGCCCGACGACGGCGCCGTACCGCTCGGGGACAACAAGCTCGACGTCAACTCCGACGGCATCGTGACGCGCGGCGAGGTCGGCTGGGTCGCGGCCCGTTTCGACCGGAACAAGGACGGCATCATCGAGACCGGCGAGGCGCCGGCCCGGGCCATCCGCTCGATCGACGCGAACGGCGACGGCCGCGCGACAAGAGACGAGATCACGCTCTGGATCGAGGAGTTGTGGCGACGAACCGCCGGGCGCGAAGCGCGAGACGACTCCTGACGTCGGTGGGCGTTCACTCCCGGGTCAGGATGTCGGCCACGTCTCGAGCGAACTCGCGCGAGAACATCCTCGAGCCGCGCGTGTTGAAGTGGCTGGCGTCGAAGCGGATGCCGATCTCGTAGAACTCCGGGTAGGCCTTCGGGTCCTGGTACCACATCACGGTCGGCAGGTGCCCGCGGGTCACGAGCGCTTCGATCTGCGGGCTACGGAAGATCCCCGGCGGGAACACGAAGACGATCTCGGCTCCCGCCTCCGCGACCCGGCGCTTCTGCCACTCGATCATCGAGAGGTCCGTCTCCGAGATCTCGACGTCCGACGCCTCGTCGAACTGGCCGTCGAGCAGGGAGACGTAGTTCTCGTACTCAGCGGTGCTGCGGACGAAGCGCTGCCTGCGACCCGCACGAGCGGCCGGGTCCCGGGGATCGGGCTCGTCCAGAGCCTCGAACCCGCTCTGGTTCTCGAATTTCTTCCGCTGCGGGTCATCGTCGGCGCCGTCGAGGCCGGTCACGGACATGGCGATGCGCGGGCCCATGCCGTAGTTGCCCAGGCGCCACAGGAACAGGAGGACGTGGTCCCGCAGCCTTGTCCCGCGCTCGATCGAGCTGCGCGTGAGCTCGATGGCACCGCGAGCGTCCTCTACTTTCGCGAGCGCGCGCCGCGTTCCCTGGAGCCAGGTGATCCACGACCAT
>JAJDET010000309.1 GCA_029259655.1 Planctomycetota bacterium | reverse complement strand
GGCGGGCGGAAGAAACCTGATGGAACACGCCGACACCGCCTAGGGCGGTCGGCTCACGAGGGACCGGCGCTGAGGCGCCTTCCTCGCGCGTGCGGGCATCCGTGGCGGCAGGGGACGTGGATTCCGACGGCAAGGTAGAGGTCCTGGCCGGGTACAACGACGAAGGACGACTGGCGGTGCGGATGGCCGGCATCGCTCCCGCGGAAGCCCGCGAGAAACCGCCAACGGATCGGGCTTCCGCGGCCAGGATGGTTCGGAGGCGAATGGAAGCGCACGGACCGAAACTCGAGGAGCTCCTGGCGGACCACGCGTGGTTCCGCGGGATCGCTCGGGGCCTCGTGCCCGCTTCCGGAGCGGACGAGGATCTGACCCAGGACGCCTGGGTGGCCGCGCTCGATGGATCGCCCTCGCTGGATCGGCCGCTCCGGCCGTGGCTCGGCGGTGTCGTGCGACGGCTCTCGTCGCGCAGGCGCCGCTCCGACGCCCGGCGTCGACGGCGCGAGGACTCGCACGCGCGTCCCGAGGCCCTGCCCTCGACCGCCGAGATGATCGAGCGCGTCGACACCCAGCGACACGTGGCGGGCGCGCTGCTCGCGCTCGAGGAACCGTTCCGCGCGACCCTGCTCCTGCGGTTCTTCGAGGGCAAGAGCTCGGCCGACATCGCGCGCCACGAAGGGATACCCGAGGGAACCGTCCGGTGGCGCGTCAAGGAGGGGCTGGAGCGCCTCCGCGGCCGACTCGACCGCCGGTTCGGGGGTGGTCGCGCCGCGTGGATCGTCGGAGTCGGCTCGTGGCTCGAGACCCCACATCCAGAGACCGCCGCGAGCACTCCGCTCGGGGCCTTCACCGGAGCCGTACTCGTGAGTGGATGGACCCAGATCGCGGTGGGCGTGCTCGTTTCGGCCGTGGTGCTCGGAGCCCTCTGGGCCACGAGATCGGATCCGCCTCGCGCACCAGTCGCCGACGCCGCGAGTCCATCGGTAGTCGAACGGGAACCCGGCTCCGTTCCGGACCGGACGTCGCAGAGCGTCGCGACCGTCGAGAGCGGAGCGGGTCGCACGGCCAGCGCCGCGCGGGGACCGGAGCTCGCGCCGGCGGCGGAGATCGCCGTCGAGGCTCGCTTCGTCGACTCTGACGGGCGCGGCATCGCCGGTGTGCTCGCGCGCTTCGAAGCGCCGCTCGCCGAGCAGTACGGCGAGAGCGATGCCGAGGGCCGCTTGCGAATCGAGCTCGGCGGCGCCGCAGGTCTTCGAGACGGCGGCCCGCGGAACGTCCGTCTGAGGACGCACCACGCGGCCTACGTGGCGGCGACGCGGAACGTCTTCCTCCCGGTCGGCGAGACGGTGCTCCTGGGCGAGATCGAGCTCGAGCCCGGCGGTGCGCTGTCCGGCTTCGTGACCGACGAGGAGGGAGCGCCCGTCGCCGGCGCGACCGTTCGCCTCGCGCGCTTCGAGCTCACCGACGACGAGATCGAGCTCGGCTCCCTGTACGGCTTCCCCGAGCCTCCCTTCGAGGCGGGGTTCGAGACGCGGACGGAGGTCGACGGGACGTTCGAGCTCGCCGGCGTCGCCGTCGGTCCCAAGCGTGTCGCCGCATCGGCCGACGGGCGCCTGGGCGCAGTCTCGCAGAGGGTAGACGTCGTCGCGGGCGAGCTCGCGAACGACGTCCGACTCGTGCTCCCGTCGCCGGAGCCCTGGAGGGCGATTCGCGGCCGCGTCATCGACTCCGACGGGGTACCCGTCCCGGGCGCGCTCGTGGAGCACGGTCCCGCGACGCGGGCCCGCCATGCGTGGAGGACCGAACGCGCGAGCGCCGTGGGGGAGTTCGAAGTGCGTCTCGATCGCCGCGAGCCATGGACCCTGCGAGCGTCTTCCCCGGACGCACCCCAGCGGGCGACGGAGCTGGCCGGGGTCGAGCCGGGAGCGGACGACGTCCTCCTTCGACTCGGAGTCGAGCGGTGGGTTCGCGTGATCCCGCGCGAGTCGTCGGGACCGATCGGCGGGTCCGTGCGTGTCGTCTTCCGCGAGAGCGAGACCGGCGTCGTCCTCGGCACGGCCTGGACCGGGCCTCGATCGAGCTCCGGTGACGACGCGTCCGCCGGCGTCATGACCTTCGCGCGCGGTCCGGATGCCGAGGGCGTGCGCATGCCCGTTCCCGACGCGCCTTTCTCGATCACGCTCTCCGCGGACGGGTACGAGGACGCGGAGGCGGGGCCCTTCGCTCCCGCCGCCGTCCCGGCCGAGCTCGTCGTTTCGATGACCCGAGCGAAGTCCGGCGTCGTGGGCGGAATCGTCCTGGCCGAGGGCCGGCCGGTCGCGGGCGCCTTCGTCGTCCTTGCGCCGCAACCGGAGCCGGGCTCGACCTGGTTCCGGGCGACGGACCGCGAGGGCGACGTCTTGCGGTTCGTGCATCGGTACTCGCTGTCCTTGCGCGGGCTCTCCCGGACCGACGCGGAGGGGAAGTTCGCGCTGGAGTACCCCTCGGCCGGGAGCTACCTGCTCGTGGTGACGCACGCGACGAGCTCGCGTGAGCGACTCTGGACCTCGAGCACCCGGCCGCTGGTTCTCGCCTCCACGCTCGAGGAGCCGCTGCTGGTCGAGCTCACTCGCGGAGGCGCGATCGAGGGCGAGGTCCTGCTCCCGGCGGAACGGGACACAGCCGGCGTGATCGTCGGTGCATCCCGCGGCGACGGGCTCGTGTTCACCGCCGTCGCGGACTCGCAGGGGCGCTACAGGATCGGGGCGCTCGCTCCGGGGGCCTGGCAGGTCGGCCGGATGGATGCCGAGACCGTGTTCGGGATCGAGGTCACCGGTTCACGGCCCGTCGCTCGGGAGGGCGAGCTGCCCTTCGACTGCACCGTCTCGGAGGGATCGACGACGCGTTTCGATCTCGACCTTCGCGAGCCTGGAGACGAATGCACCCTGCGGGCGAGCTTGACGGTCGACGGCGAGCCCGCCGAGGCCTGGACGGTCTCGATGAAGGCGGAGGGCTCGAAGGACTTCTTCGCGTTCAAGTCCACGAAGACCGACATCGACGGCCGTCTCGAGCTCGTCGCGCGGGAACCCGGAGCGTTCATCGTGTCGCTGAGCGCGACCCTCCGCGGAACGCTCGTCAGCTACAACGTGCGCGTCGACCTCGCGCGCGGCCTCGACGAACGCGCGTGGAGCCTCGACACCGCCGTCCTCGCCGGTCGGCGGACCGGCGACCCGGAGAGCTGGGGCGAGTACCTCTTCCACTACGCCGAGCCCACGCCGGACGCCTGGACCCTGGCCGCCTTCCGGGCGGACGGCGAGGGGAGCTTCGAGGTGGGTGCCGTCCCGGTCGGGCCGGGTCGGATCGTGCGGCGCGGAGAGGGCGAGGCGTTCCTGCATCCCTCGGAGTGGAGCACGATCCTCGAGGTCGAGGCGAGGCCGGGCGAGACCGCGTTCGCCGAGATCCCGTGACTGGGGAGCGGGGCTACAACCCGCACCGATTCTCGAGCGTGTTCTTCGTCGTGATCCCGAGCAGGCGCCGCGTCTCGAGCAGCTTCTTCACGGCCTCCTGCGACAGCGGCTCGACGCCGCCGTTCACCGCGTGCGCCAGGAACAGGATCCGCGCCGTGTGCTCGAGCATGTCGAGCTTCTTGTAGGCGTCCATCAGGTTGTCGCCGATCGTCACGGAGCCGTGGTTCTGCATGATGAGCGTGTCCGAGCAGCGGATCAGCTCGCGGATCGACTCGGGCAGCTCGTCCGTGCCCGGCGTGCCGTACGGCGCCGTCGGAACGCCGCCGATCGTCACCACGATCTCCGGGATGAGCGGCATCTGCATGTCGATGCCCGCGATCGTCAGCGCGACCGCGTGCGGCGGGTGCGCGTGCACCATCGCACGCATCTCCGGGCGCTCCTCGTAGGCGACGAGGTGGATGCCGACCTCGGTCGAGCAGGAGGGGCCTCCGTCGACCACGTTTCCGCGGTCGTCGATGTGCGCGACGTGGTGCGGCTCGAGGAAACCCTTCATCGCGCCCGCCGGCGTGATCAGGATCGTCCCGTCCGACAGCCGCGCCGAGATGTTCCCGTCCGCGCCCGCCAGGAACCCCCGGCCGTAGGCGAGCTCGCCGATACGGCAGATCGCTCGCCGCAGGCGCATCTCCTCGTCCGGCCAGGGCCCGGGCCCCGCCGCGTCTCCGCCGACTGCTTCCGTCACGAGCCCATCCTAGCGACCGGAGCGCGCGCGGCCTTGTCGTAGAGGAGCTCACCCTCTCGATCGACGTAGTCCACCACCCCGACGACCACCGTCTTCACCGCCCCGTCGGGAGCCTCGAGGAGCTGGCGACCCGCGTTGCCCTCATCGACGACGAGCACCCGATCGCCGACCCCCGCGCCCGTCAGGTCGATTCCGATCCGCGTGCTCCCCGTCGGCGTCCCGTCCGGGGCGACCCTTCGAAGGAGCAAGAGCGTGCGCCCCTCGAGCAGGGGGATCTGCACCGGCGAGACGACCGTGCCCACGACGTCCGCGAGGAACATCAGGCGTTCCTCCTGCGCTCCGCCGCGAGGTCGCGGTCGAAGACCGCCGCCTCCTCGACGTAGCCGATGATCGCCGCGTCGACCGGCACGAAGGTCTCGGGACAGGCGAGCGCGCCCTCGCGGCCGTCCACGAAGTGCACCACGTCCCCCGGTCCCGTGCCCACGACCGCGGCCGCGACCAGTGCGGCGCCCGCGTCCCGGCCCTCCTCGTCCAGCGGCTGGATCCACTGCAGCGGGACGCCGTCGAGCCCGGGATAGCGCGCCGTCGCGACCACCCGACCGATCACACGCGCGAGGTACACGGCCTCACGCCCACTTCTCGTAGACGTTCTCGCCGCCGAGGTCCCACGAGTCGACGA
Source organism: Planctomycetota bacterium (assembly GCA_029259655.1). Taxonomy (GTDB): domain Bacteria; phylum Planctomycetota; class UBA1135; order UBA1135; genus OFTM220. Next base: position 6,234 of record JAJDET010000309.1, on the reverse strand, counting down.
CGGCCATCACGACCGCGTCGCACGGGCGGTTCTCGGTCAACGTGGTCTGGCGTGCGCTCGAGCCCGTGGCGAAGAGCACGAGGTCGCCCGTCCCGGCCTGGACCGAGTCGGCGGCGACGACGTAGCTCGGCTGCGGTTCGTTGTTGTGGTCGTGCACCTGCACGACGAGGAGCTTCAGGTTCTCGAGCTTCTCGTCCTTCTGCGAGGCGACCACGCTTCCGACGACCTTGCCGATCAACATGAGGTGCGCATCCGGGTCAGGTGTCGAGGAAGGTCACCATGCTCTCGCGCGGGAGCACGTCTTCGAGGAGGCGCCGGCGGAGCTCGTGCCGCACGTGCCCCTTCATGATCTGCCAGCTCGGCGCTTCGCGCAGCTCCGCGAGCCAGAGGAGCGCCACGCCGTCGGAGAGGCGCATGGGGCCGAGGATGCGGCCGCCGGGCGGAATCGGTCCGCGCGCCGCGACGTCGGCGAAGATCGCGCTGCGGAGATCCAGGAGACCCTCGCCCGCCCGCGTCAGCCAGCCGAGCTCGCCGCCCACGCTGCGCGTCCGGGACTCTTCCGACTGGCGCCGCGCGGCCTCGGCGAAGTCCTCCTCGTCCGCGAGCTCTTCCGCCAGAGCCTCGAGCTGCATCTCCGCTTCCGGGAAGCTGCGCGGGTTGTACGGGTTCGTCAGGACGGCCGCGCGCAGTAACAGGAGCCGTGCGCGGATCGCCTCGCCGTGCGCCCCGTCGAACGCCGTTCGCTCGCCCGCGTAGAAGTCGCGCAGGCCTTGCTCGTCGTAGGAGCGCGAGACCCACAGGCTCGAGAGCGCCGCGACCGCCACGGAGGGGTCGGCGCGCAGCCCCTCGAGGGTCATCCCCTGCATCGAGAGCAGCCGCTCGAAGGGCGCGCCCTGGTAGCGCGGGTCCGCCTCCGCCTCGCTTCGACGGCGGGCGAGCTCGGCGTCGACGGCGCGCTCGTAGGCGGCGTCGGCGAGGTCGGGCATGCGCGCCCGGAGCCCCTTCGCGATCAGGAGCTGGTAGCAGGTGTCGCGGACGTCCTCACCCGAGATGCTCGGGCCGAGGATCTCCGCGAACTCGGGTTCGCGAATCACGATCGTGCCGCAGCGCGCCACGACACCGTCCGACCAGGGCGGCGGCGGCGACTCGATGCCGCGCGCCTCCATCTCCTCGTCGATCCAGATCTCCTGCTGGTCGCCGGTGATCGGCGCGTCGGGCGGGACGCCGAGGGCCTCCCGGCACAGCCGCTCCTGGACGATCGCGATCCGCATGAGCTCGCGGAACTCGGCGGGGTCCACGCCGCTCTCCCGGAGCTGCCCCGCGATTCCTCCCGGCTGGCCCGCGGCGCGGACTTTCCGGTCGAGCTCCGCGACGCGGACGTCGACGTCCGCCGGAGTCACCTGCATGCGGCGCTCGCGCGCCATCTCGTCGAGCACGCGGGTCTTCAAGAGGTGCTTCAGGACCTCGCGCCCCTGGCCGGTCATGGCGTAGCGGCGCACGAGCACGGGCCGCAGCTCGGCGCTCGAGAGCTCGAGGCCGCCGCCGCGCGCGACCGGCGGTTCCTCGGGCCGCGGGAGAGGCGCAGCTTCGGCCCGGGGCCCGGCGCATGCGGCGAGCGCGAAGAGGATCCGGAGCATCACCGCGAGGAGGATACGCCTTCGACCCCGGTCTCGTCCCGGGGGAGCGCGTTTCCCGGGCGACCGCCGTCGCGGGGGATCACTCCTCCAGACGGAAGTCGAGCTCGCCCTTGCGGACCCCGACGTGGATCCACGGACGGTTCCGGCGCGTGTCGAGGAGCTCCTCGGACAGCGGAGCCTCGACCAGGCTCCGGATGGTACGGCGGATCTCGCGCGCACCGCTCTCGAGAGCGAAGCCGCGCTCGGCGACCCAGCCCGCGACGGCGGGCGTGAACGCGACCCGGCGACCGCCGCGCTTCACGCGCAGGGCGAGCTCGGTGAGCTGACGGCGCGCGATCTTGCGCGCATCCCCTTCGTCGAGTGCGCGGAAGTTGACGGTCTCGTCGATGCGCCCGAGGAACTCGGGCGAGAAGGCCTGCGAGAGCTCGCGCGACGCGATCTCGCCCACCGCCTCGTCGTTCAGGCCGTCGACGCGCGAGAATCCGACCAGGCGCGATTCGCGTGCGACTTCGCGCGCACCCACGTTGGACGTCATGATGACGAAGGCGCGGTCGAAGTCGACCCGCTGTCCCTTGCCGTCGGTCAGGTGACCCTCGTCGAGGACCTGCAGGAGCAGGTTGTGGAGCCGCGGGTGCGCCTTCTCGATCTCGTCGAAGAGCACGACGCTCTCCGGCTTCTTCGCGATCGCCTCCGTCAGCTGACCGCCGTCGCCGTGTCCGACGTAGCCGGGGGGCGCTCCGATCAGCTTGCTGTACTCGTGCGCCATCGCGAACTCGCTGCAGTCGATTCGCGTGACGGCGGTCTCGTCGTTCAGGAGCTCGGCGGCGAGCGCGCGGGCGAGCTCCGTCTTGCCCGTGCCCGAGCGTCCCACGAAGAGGAAGGACGCGAGGGGCCGCCGCTCCTCGGCGAGACCGGCGGCTGCGCGTCGCACGGCCGCCACGACGCGATCGACGGCGTCGTCCTGGCCGATCACGCGCTCGCGGATGCGGTCCGAGAGCTGGTCTATCCGCCGGCGGAGCTTCGTGCAGAAGTCGCGCGGACCGCGCTTCTTGCGCTCGGGAGCGGTGCGCGTCGCCGAGCCCTCCTCCTGGGCCAGGCTCACCGAGTGGATCTCGAGGCCGGGGTTGACCGACACGCAGAGCTGGTAGAGGTGGTCCTCCGCCGCGATCGGGTCGCAGGGGTGGAGCTCGCACAGGGCCGCGTTCAGGTCCTTCGCACCGAAGTCCTCGAGGCAGGCCCGGATGACGGACTGCCGGTAGGCGGACCGGTTCATGCCCTCGCCGACCTCGAGCCCCGCGTTCTCGGGGTCGAGCACCCGTACGCGGACGAAGCGGTCCGCGAGGTCGAAGTACTTGTAGACGGTCGGGGGCTTCGAGGGGTGCACGTTCGGACTCCGGAGGGCTTCTGATGCTGTCGCCGGCAAGGGTGTTTCGGACGCCCGAAGCAGCGATCTTGACGGCCCCCGGGTTTCTGGAGCCCTCCGCGCCGAACCCCAGGAGGCACGGCAGCGGATCCCGAACGAGTCCGGGCTACACTCCTCGACCTGAACCGCCATGGCAGCCGATAGAGACGAGTTCGAATACCTCGCGATCCTGGTGCACCGCGGGCACCTGGAGCGCGTCGACGCGGAGGCGCTCTTCCCGCGCGTCCAGGCCGGCGAGGCGCTCGACGAGCTCCTGGAACAGGAGCTGGGCTGGGACCCGCGCGTCGTCAAGAAGATGAGACGGACGCGCGGCGGGGAGACTCCCGAGATCCCGGGCTACGCGATCCTCGGGAAGCTCGGCACGGGCGGCACGGCCGACGTGTTCAAGGCGCGCGAGGCGAAGACCAGCCGCGTGATGGCGCTCAAGGTCCTCAAGGCCGAGTGCGCGCTCCAGCCGGCGACGCGTCAGGCCTTCATCGCCGAGGCGCGCTTCCTGGAACGCCTCTCCCACTCCGGGCTGGTGCGCTGCTTCGGCGTCGCTCGCAGCGGAACGACGTTCTTCTCACGCCTCGAGCTGGTGGACGGGAAGACGCTCCTCGAGGAGCTCGACGGCGGCCGCTCGTTCTCCGAGGAAGAGGCCCTGAACATCGTGCTCGAGGTCTCCCAGACGCTCTCGTACCTCGAGTCGCAGGACATCGTCCACCGCGACATCAAGCCCGGGAACATCATGCTCTCGCGCTCGGGCGCCGTGAAGTTGATCGACCTGGGGTTCGCGGCGGAGAGCGACTCGGAGACCGACGCCACCGACAGCACCGTGGGAACGGTCGCCTACCTCTCCCCCGAGCAAGCGCGCGGCGGCGCCGCGGCGGATTCGCGCTCGGACATCTACAGCCTGGGAGTCACGCTCTTCCACATCGTCGTCGGGCGGCTGCCGTTCGAGAGCTCGGACGATCGCGAGACCCTGCGTATGCAGGTGATGGAGTCGCTGTCGTCTCCCGAGCTGAAGAGCCGCGGCATCTCCCCGCACCTGCACTACTTCATCGAGAAGATGATGGCCAAGGAGGCCGAGCACAGATACCAGTCGTTCGAGGAGCTCGCCGAGGACATTCGCGAGCAGGTCGTCGGACGCGAGAGCCTCGACTTCGAGAGTCAGGTTCGCCGGAAGGGGCGGAGGCGGCCGTGAAGAGCGAGCGCGCAGAGAGCGCCTTCGAGGAGCTCGAGGCGCTGTATGCGGAGGTGGGGGAGTTCGTGGACCGGTCCGAGTCGGTCTGCATCGTGCGCGGCATCTGCTGCCGCTTCGAGGAAGCGGACCACCGCCTGTACGCGACGGCGCTCGAGGCGGAGTACGCGGCGAGCCTCCACCCCGATGCGCCCGCGCCCGAGGCGGACGGGCGCTGTCCCTACCACGTCGGCGGTCGTTGCACCGCCCGTGAGGGACGCCCGCTCGCGTGCCGCACGTACTTCTGCGACCCACGCACGGAGTCGGTGATGCGCGAGGCGCACGAGCACTTCCTACGGCGTCTGCGCGAGATCGCTCGCGCGCACGACTACCCGGAGATCTATGCCGAGTTCACCGGGCTCCTGGAGAGTCGGGGCATCGGCACCGTGGAGGGACGCACCTGAAATCGATCCTCGTGGTGGTGCTCGTGCTCGTGCTGGCGGTCGGTGTGGCCGGCCTCCTGCACACCTTCGGCGCCGACGACGCCGGCCCCCAGGCCAGCACGCGGACGCGGATGCCGAGCTCGGATCGAACGGAGGGCCCGTCGTCCGGCGAGCGCGAGGAGGCCGTCACCCGCGGGAGCACGCCGGCGGTGGAGATTCCGCGCGCGCCGGCGCGGCCGGCGCCCGACACCGAGGCCGCGCGGACCCGGAGCCTCAACGAGGCAGGGATCGCGGCGCTCCAGGCCGGTGATCTCGCCACGGCCATCGAGCGCTTCGAGGAGTGCCTGGCCGCTCGTCCCGGTCTGGAGACCTACGAGTTCAACCTCTCCGAGGCGCTCGCGCGGCTCGCGATCGAGGAGTGGGAGTCGGGCGACCGGGCCACGGCCCGCGCTCGGCTGGTGCGCGCTCGCACGCTCGCGCCGGACCGCGAGGACCTGACCCGGATCCTCGAGCGCTGGGAGGAGATCCTCCGCGCCGAGGAGGAGCTCTGGCAGTACGAGACGGACCACTTCGAGCTCGCCTTCGACGTGTTCCGGGGAGATCTCCTGTACGGAGCCCAGGACATTCTCGACGTGCTCGAGCAGAGCTACCTCTTGCTCGCGAGCACGTTTGCGCACGATCCGGTCGAGGGGGGGCGTGCTCGTGTGCGCGTCGTCGTGACCGAGCGCGAGGACTTCCAGCGCGCGACGGGGCTGGGCGAATGGGCGGGCGGCGCCTTCGACGGCACCATTCGCCTTCCGCTGGCCGATCTCCCCGCGGAGCGCAGCCGCTTCGAGAACGTGCTGCGCCACGAGCTCGTGCACGTGTTCGTCCGCGATGTCGCCGGAAGGGACGTCCCCGGTTGGTTGAACGAGGGACTGTGCCAGTACCTCGAGGAGCCGGGCGACGCGCTCGTCCGAGCGGCGCGCACGCGGCTCGAGGGGCTGGAGCCGCTCCCGCTCGAGACGCTCACCGGATCCCTCATCCGCTGGGACGACCCCGAGGAGGTCGGCCGCGCCTACGCCCAGGCCCTGGTCTTCGTGGACGGAATCGCGCGCACCTACGGACGCGAGGTCCTGATCGAGATGCTGCGCGGTTGCGCGGCGGCGCGCGCACCGGGGGAGACGTTCGAGGAGAAGACCGGAGTGCCGCTCGGGACCGCGTACTCGGATCTGGGGTCGAGCTAGCCCGCATCCCTCACGGGGTCGTGAGCCAGAACGCCTCGATTCGGTTCCTGCCGGTACTTTGCGCGTGCCGGCCCCGCAGGCGACCTTGAACAGGTCGTCGAGGACGCCGGTGCGCACAAAGTGCCGGCAGGAGCCGAGAGGCCGGCGCAGCCGGCCGTTCGTGGTGTTCTGGCCGCGAACCCGTGAGGGATGCGGGCTAGAGGTCCGGCCGAAAGGCAGGACCTCGCCGAGGCCGAAGGCCGAGCCCGGCGCGGAGTCGCGCCGTAGCTGCCCGCAGGGCATCCTTGGCGCGCGCTGATGCGCGCCAAGTCACAAGCGGCCGACTTGTCGGCCGCGTCTCTAGGAG
>JAJDET010000308.1 GCA_029259655.1 Planctomycetota bacterium | reverse complement strand
TTCGCCGAGCGTGCCCTCGCGAGCCACGAGCACGCTCTCCAGGAGCACTCGGGCTCCGCGCAGGTCGCCCTCTGCTGCGAGGACGTTCGCGAGCTTCTCCCGCGCGAGGACGACGAAGCGATGGTCCTTCGGCAGCGTGCGCTCGAAGCCCGCGAGAACCGACTCGCACAGCGGTCGCGCGCCCGCGTAGTCGTTCGACAGGTAGAGCGCGTCGGCCACGTTCCCACGCGCCTTCAGGAGCTCGAGGTGATCCTCGGGCAACGTGCTCTCGCGGTGGCGAAGGACGCGTTCGTAGGCCTCGATCTGCTGGGGCAACGCGTTCGCGCTCCGCGCGGCAATGCCGCACCGATTCCAGCTCTCCGCCACGCGGTCATGTCCCTCCCCGATCGGGAGCGGGCGGAGGAGCTCCACGGCCAGCTCGACCTCGCGGCGCGCCGTTCCGCCGTCACCCGATCGGAGCGCCGTCTCGACGCGCGCGAGCACCTCGTCCACGCGCAAGAGCTCGTCGTCGATCAGCGCCCCCGGTTGCTGAGCCGCTCCTCCGGTCGCTTCTCCCTGTGAAATCGCGAGCAGGAGCACGACGACGAGCAGGCTCATGGGACGACCGCACAGGATACGCGGGAGCCGACCCTCAGGGGTCATGCGTAGCCGCTACGGCTCCAGGGTGAGAGCCACGGGGTTCGAAAGGTCGATGGTTCCGTCGGGCGCCATCGTGATTGCCACGTGGGTCAGCTCGACCCCCGCGAACGAGGGATCCGAGTCCGGAGGGACGACGAGCATCGCGTGTGCCTCACCGGCGGCGTTCAGCCTCCCGCGGAAGCCGCGGAAGCCGTCCCGGCTCGGCCCGAGCGTGAGCGCGAAGTACGCGTCCGGCTCGAGGGGCAACACCACGCCCTCCCTGAGCGGAATACCACCGCCGGAAGCCGAAGCGCTCCCGAGGATCGCGTATGTCGCGTCAACGTTGGCGGCACCGAACCGAACGCGGAACTCGCGATCCCCTCCGGTGGCGAGTGAGACGGGTGACAGCGACGACACCAGACTGGGCAGGTCGTAGACCGCGGCGCGCAGGTCGGCCGTGATGCCGCCCTGTGTGTGCCCGACGAGAACCCGATCGGAGGAGGAGGCGACGCGAATGGATCCGGGCTGACTCGACGAGACCGCGGAGGCGTTGAAGAGCTCATCCCCCGTCTCGAGATCGAGCCCGACGAACAGCGTCGACGAGCGCTGGCCCGACACGATGACTGTCGGCGTCGTGCCGGTCACGATCACGTCCATGACCTCGGAACTCTGGTTCACGGAGATCTCGCGATCCCAGTCGACCAGACCCGTGTTCGTGTCCACGGTGAAGGCGCGCCAGATGGGAAGGAACTTGTTCGCGACCACCTTGAACCCGAAGCCGGCGCCCACGAGCCGCGATCCGTCCGGCGACAGCCCGCACGTGACGGGCGGCGGCCCCTGAGTGGCTGCGGGCTGACCGACGGCCGGCGTCTTCCAGACCTCGGCTCCGGTCGCCGCCTCGTACGCGAAGAAACGAGTGCCGCCCAGGACGAAGACGCGGTCACCGTCTTGAGACGGGACGACTTCGAGAGCACTCCAGTTGCGCGGCTCGGGGCTCAGCGCCTCCCACCGCACGGCGCCGGACTCCTCGTGCAGCGCGAGTGTCGCGACGGTTGGCGTCGGTTGTCTCTTCTCGGCCGCGACGTAGAGCGTCTGGCCGTCGGGTGAGAGCGCGAGCGCGCCCGGGCGGTCGTCGCCTCCGGCGCCGTCGAAGATCATCGACCAGCGCTCTACGCCCGTCGCGGCATCGATCTTTTGCACGCCGATGCCGCTGTCCACCGCACCGGGGACTGTCCGGGCGACGTACAGAGCGCGGCCGTCCTTCGAGACGAGGAGGTCGTTCACGCCCTCCGTCGTGCGCCTCCAGACCCGCTTCCCTTCTCTCCCGTCGTGCGCCAGGAGCTCGCTCTCCGTGGCTGCGAACAGCATGTGGTCCGAAGCAACGAGATGCTCGGCGCCTGAAGCATCGTTCTCGTCCAGGGTCCAGAGTGTCTCCCCGCTCCCGGCCTCGAAAGCCCCGAGCAGGAGCTTGCTGGCCGAGTCGCCACCGAGGAAGTAGCGCTGCGCGTCGGGGGACAGCACGGCGTCGGCAAGTACGTCCTCCGCACTACCCTCACCGCGAACGAGCCGGCTCCAGCGTTCGTTGCCGTTGAGGTCCTGGGCGAGCACGACGTTCGGAACGGGAGGAACTCCACCGTTGGTCCCGCCGTGAGAGATGAGCGTGTCGTGGCCCGGCCCGAAGAGAGCACCGAACTGCGTCTGCTTCCCGATCGGCGCGAAGGGGATATCTGCGACGAGGGTTCCACCGGCCGTCTCGTGGACCTGGATATTCCCCCACAGCGCCGGCAGAGCGAGCAGGGTGCCGTCGCCGGAGACAGAGAGCTCGGTCACGCCAATCCCGAACTGCTGAGGCAGGGGGCTGGACCAGAGGACGGCTCCCGTGCGGACGTCGAGCGCGTTCAGCTCGGGCGGCTGCGAGGTCAGTGCGACACCCGAGTTCAGGCGGTAGACGACGTTCCGATCCGGCGAGAGAGCCGTGATCTTCTGACCGGGCAGACCGTCGGACCAGACGACGGCGCCCGTCGCCGGGTCGAGCCCGCGCGATCCACCCCCGCCCGCGAAGAGGATCCCTCCTCCGGACACGACGAGCGGTTCGTCGCCCGGCCCCTTCTCCAGCGTCGTCGCCGCGAGTCCCGAGACGTCCGCCGACCACGCGATCGATCCGTCGCCGAGGCGCAGCGCGAGCACCTCGTCGCCTGCGATGACGTACGCGCGTCGGTAATCGGCGACGAGCTCTCCGACGTCTCCGATCGGGAGGCTCGTCGTCCAGAGCCGTGTCCCGCTCGCGCGGTCGTATGCCGCGACGATCCCCTCCCCCAGAGCCACGAGACGATCTTCTCGCGGTGTGAGGACGAGCTCCTCGCCGTTCGCTCCGGGGAAGATGTCCACGACACAAGGCACGCCGTCGGAGCCGCGGAAACGCGTGATGCGTATTCCCGGCAACGCGATCGTGAAGGCCTCGCTCCCGTCCGCCGTGACGGCGAGATCGACGACGCCCTCGCGGCCGGGTCCGCCGGCCAGGTCGTCCGAGACGTGGGTCGTCGTCCACGCCACGTCACCGGTTCGTGCATCGATGCGACGCACGGTGAAACCCTGGTCGGCACCGCGGGCCAGGGCCAGGAAGATCCGGTTGCCCGCGAGCTCGCGGTCCTGGATCCAGAGCCGCGCCTCGGTCCTCCCGTCGATCGTTCCGACCCACGTCGGGGCCAGGGTCATCGGCTGCTGGGCACCGAGGTTCGGAGCGCCGCAAAGGAGCACGGCGACGAGTGCTGCGAGTCTCTTGTTCGATTGCACGAAAGCCTCCTTCTGCCGGCATGCTTGCGCGTGCCGCGCGTTGACCGGGTCGCACGGCGCTCCTCCACGGGGCTCGGTGCGAGGACCCACACAGCAACTTGCATGACCCCGTTCCCGGGGCGCCGTCACGCGGGCTCCACCGCATGTACTCGCCTGCCTGCGGGTCGTTACGCGCAACTCCCGAGCTTCCTGGTTTCGCCCGATGTGCGAATCCGCTCGAACGAAGCGGGGGCGCGTCTACGCCGCGGGCGGTCGCGGCAGACCCGCGCGGCGGTGCAAGGTCAGGATTTGCTCCCGCAAGCCGTGGGGGTCCCCCGGGCCGCCCTCGACCGCCGCGAAGCCCTCCGCAGCGCGTTCGTCCGCCCCGGGCATCAGGAGGCGCGCGACCATCGGTAACAGGATCTCGCTCTCGCGCAGCATGTGTCCGCGGTGGAGGGACAGGTACGCGCTCGCCTCGCGCACGAACCCTTGCACGTTGGCGGACTGGCCGTGCACGGCGCCGAGGACGTTGCCGCGCATCGCGACCATGTGGCGTCGCTCGGCCCCGTGGTCGGAGAGGAGCTTCCTCAGCACCTCGCAGTCCTGATCGCTCGCGGCCGCGAGCAGCTCGGGGAAGAGCACCCCTTCCTCCTTGTCCTGGTGCCGGCCGTCCGCGAAGGACTCGTACAGCGAGAGGAGCTCGTAGGCCGCCTCGGGCAACAGGTCCTCGGCCTGGGCGCTCGCGACGAGCGCCTCGAGGCACTCGTCCATCCAGCCGATCCACTCGTGTTCGCGCTCCAGGATCTCGATCGTCTTCATGGTCCGGTGCCGGGGGATGTCAGGCGCTCGCGACACGGTACAGGTACGAGGGTCCGTTCTCGAAGTACCCTTCGGCTGCACGCGAGAGCGGCGCGTCCAGGTTCCGGGGCGACGGGAAGCTCTCCGGCGCCGTCAGGACGTCACCGGCGCCGTGGACTTCCTCTGCCGCCTGGATGAAGAGCGGTACTAGAGACGCGGCCGACAAGTCGGCCGCTTGTGACTTGGCGCGCATCAGCGCGCGCCAAGGATGCCCTGCGGGCAGCTACGGCGCGACTCCGCGCCGGGCTCGGCCTTCGGCCTCGGCGAGGTCCCGCTTCTCGGCCGGACCTCTAGCCCGCATCCCTCACGGGTTCGCGGCCAGCACGGTGAGCGCGCTCCCGCGATCCCCGCGCACTCGATCCGGGGCGGGATTACCCCGGGGCGGCCGCGCGCTGCTCATGTCCGCATAATGGCTGCGCATGACGGCGGCGCGGTCCCTGGTTCTCTTGCTCTTCTTCCTCTCGGGGGCGTGTGGGCTCGCCTACGAGGTGGTGTGGACCCGGATGATGACGCACGTCTTCGGGAGTACCGCGCTCGCTGTGGGTACGGTCCTGGCGGCCTTCATGTCCGGCCTCGCACTCGGCGGCTGGCTGCTCGGGAGACTGGCGGACCGGAGCCGCGATCCTCTGCGGCTCTACGCTCGGCTGGAGATCGGCGTCGGGGTCGCGGCACTCGGAGCGCACTTCTTCCTGGACCGGATCACGCCGGCCTACCTCTTCGTGTACGAGATCCTGGGGCGCTCGGAGGCAGCGCTCGGAGTGTCTCGGTTCGTACTCGCGTTCGTGTTCGTGCTGGCGCCGACCCTGCTCATGGGCGCGACGCTCCCGGTGCTCGCGCGCTACGTCGTGACGCGTCTCTCGAACGTCGGTGCGGAGCTCTCCACGCTCTACACGGTCAACGTGGCGGGAGCGGTCTCGGGCGTGCTTCTCACGGGCTTCCACCTGATCGGCGCCTACGGCATCCACGTCACGGTCCTCCTCGCGGCGGCGGGCAACATCGGGATCGGGGTCGTCGCCTGGATCGCCGCGGGGCGGATCGCGGAGCCGAGTGCCGCCGCCGAGCCGCGCGAGGACGAGCCCGACCGGGCGCTCGTCGGGCGGCGGACGTACCGCCTGCTCCTCGCCGGTCTCGCGATCTCGGGTGTCACGTCCTTCGCCTACGAGATCTACTGGACGCGCTCGCTCGTCTTCCTGCTCGGGAACTCGACCTATGCCGTGACGACGATGCTCACCGCGTTCCTCGCGGGGCTCGCGCTCGGCGGATACCTCGTGCGCTTCCTGGTGGACCGCGTGGCGGACCGCGTGGCGCTCTTCGGGTGGATCCAGGTCCTGCTCGGCGTCACGGCCGCGGTCGCGCTGCCGCTCCTGTTCGCCGTCGCCGAGCCGGAGCGGATCCGCATCCACGTCGTGGAAGCCGCGCGCGGCAGCGACCTCGCCACGCTGCGCTTCGGTGTTGCGCTTCTCTTGATGCTCGTTCCCGCGATGTTGATCGGAACGACGTTCCCGCTGCTCGGGCGCATCGGCGTCGCGGACCTCGAGCGAACGGGGTCGACTGTGGGTCGGATCTACGCCGTGAACACAGCGGGAAACGTGGTCGGAGCGCTGCTGCCGGGGCTCGTGCTCCTGAACTGGTTCGGCATCCAGCGCGGCATCCTCGGAATGGCCCTGCTCAACGCGGGCGTCGGGTTCACGGCACTCTTCGCGCGACTTCGCGCACGACCGCGGTTGCACTGGGTGGTGACGCTCGCCGCTCTGGGCACGGCACTCCTCTACGCGCAGGCGCCGCTCGAGTTCCGCTTCCCCTCGGAGGCCCAGACGCCGCGCCACCGCGTCCTCTACTACCGCGAGGGACCGTCGGCCACGACGATGGTGCTCCTCGATCCCGAGTGGCGCGAGCGCACGATGAGCGTGGACGGGATCGACATCGGAGGCACCTCCTTCACGGAGTACAAGCAGCTCCTGCTCGCGCACCTGCCCAAGATCCTCGCGGACGACGTCTCCCGCGAGCTCTCGATCGGTCTGGGCTCGGGCATCCTCGCGGGCGAGAGCGCGCGGCACGACGGCGTCGAGCACATCACGTGCGTGGAAATCGAGCCGAGCGTCGTCGAGGGCGCGGCCTACTTCGAGCGCGAGAACCACGGCGTCCTGAAGGACGCTCGCGTGCAAGTCGTCGTGGACGACGTCGCGAACTACCTACGGACGACGCGCGATCGCTACCAGGTCATCTCCGCGGACGAGAAGACGGCGCAGGAGTACGCCTCGAACGGCTTCTCCTACTCGCTCGAGTACTACGAGCTCCTGCGCGCACGCCTGGCGCCGGGCGGGATGGTCGTGCAGTGGGTTCCGACGACGCTCCCGCCGGGCGCGTACCGGATGATCCTGAGGACCTTCACCCGGGCGTTCCCCGAAGCGCAGCTCTGGTACTTCCAGCCGGCGCACCAGGACGGCGCCGAGAACACGCTGCTGGTCGGATCGAACGAGCCCGTCACGCTCGACCTGGAGGACATGCGTCGACGCATGGAGGCCGACCCGGACGCCTTCGCGAGCCTCGCGCGCTACGGACTGACGACGGCCGAGTCCGTGCTGACGCACTTCGTGGCCGAGGGCTCGGCGTTCCGGACCGCGGTCGCCCTGTCGCCGGTGAACACGCTGGCTCACCCGCGCTACGAGTTCTATTCCCCGGAGGACTACGCGGTGCCGCGCATGCGGCGCCACCACCAGAACCACGAGTTCCTCCTGCGCATGCGGCGTTCGGCGCCGGGCCTTCTCGCCGTGGCCGCCGAGGGCGCGTCGCGGATGGCGGACGCCTTCGCCGCGGAGGAGGAGTTCCTCGCCGGTTTTCGGATCGCACTCACCGGTGGCCAGGCGAGCGACGCGTTCCGTCACTTCGAGGCGGCCGTCGCGCGCGCCCCGTGGAACGAGAACCTGCGCGCGCGGGTCTTCCTCGCCTACTGGGAGGTCGGGCAGGCGCAGGTCGAGCACGGCGACCTCGGGACGGCCCTCTCCCTGCTCGACCACGCCCTCTCGTTGCACGGCGAGAGCGCCGTCGCGCACGCGAAGTTCGCGCAGGCCCTGCGCTCGGCCGGCCGGCACGAGCAGGCCGCGAGGGAAGCGCAACGCGCTCTCGAGCTCGATCCCGAGCTGCTCCCCGCACGGCGCCTCCTGGAAACGCGCTGAGCGCCGTCGGAACGCTCAGCGCTTCGCGCGACGCCGCTCGCAACGCAGGTGCCCGAAGCACACCAGGCGTCGCAGTCCCTCGTCCCACAGGTGCAGCCGCATCGACTTCAGGCTGCGGCGCAGAGTGATCGGCTCGACGTCCTCGAACATCCTCGCGGATCGGTGGCAGCGCTCGAGGTTGTAGTTCGGGACGCGCGGGCTGAGGTGGTGAATGTGGTGGTAGCCGATGTTTCCCGACAACCAGCGGAGCACGCGCGGCAGCTCGTAGAACGAGCTCCCCCGCAGGGCCGCCGCGGTGTAGTCCCAGTCGGCGCCGCGCTCCCAGTAGGCGTTCTCGAACTGGTGCTGCACGTAGAAGAGCCAGACACCGGCCGCGCCCGCGACGCAGGTCGCCACGAGTTGTAGCACGAAGTAGGGCACGACCCCGAGCCAGGCGCTCATCGCAACCGCCATGATCGCGATGGCAAAGTTCATCCACCAGACGGAGTACCGCTCGCGGGGGCTGGCCTGCGACGTGGAAACGCGCTGGCGGATGACGAACAGGTACAGGGGCGCGAGCACGAACAGGACGAAGGGGTTCCGCGCGAGGCGATAGGCGAAGCGCCGCCACCGCGACGACTCCAGGTACTCCTGGACGGTCATCGTCCACACGTCACCCGTTCCGCGCTGATCGAGGTCCCCCGTCGTCGCGTGGTGCTGCGCGTGCTGCCAGCGCCAGTGGTAGTAGGGCGTGAGCGTCAACACACCGGCCGCGAAACCCGTCACGTCGTTCGCCAGGCGCGAGCGGAAGAAGGAGCCGTGTCCGCAGTCGTGGAAGACGATGAAGACGCGCACCAGGAGCAGGCCGGCGAGCGCTGCCAGCGGCACTGCGAGCCACAGCGAGACCGACAGGCTCAGGGACATCAAGTACCAGAGCGCGACGAGCGGCCCGAGCGTGTCGAGGATCTGCACGACCGCACGCCAGGTCGAGGGCTCCTGGTACCTGGCGATCGCCTGCTTCCACTCCGCGACGGGCGGAAGCGGCGGTTGGACCGACGGATCGGTCGTGGTCGAGCTCTTCTGGATCATCGTACGGCCGCGGGGCCGTGACGAAGGCGAGCGCGCCGATGGCGGCCCCACAAGGAGAGTCTTACCCCGCCGTCGGGGCGCGCTCCATGGGGCGATGTGCGAACCCGGGTCGAGCCGTGAGGCTCAGTCCTCCGGGGGAAGATCCTCGGTCGGGTCCGGAGCTATCTCCATTTCCCCCGGCACGTAGTTGGGGTCCTCTTTGGCAATCCGCTTCTCCTCGCTGCGGATCAAGCGACGCTCCAGCTTCTCGGCACGCTTGAGTTGCTTGCGACGTTCGCGCTGACGCTTTTCGAAGGATTGGGGAGAGCTAGCCACGGGCACCACCTTGCTCGGTTTTGGGGCTCTTTGCACGCCTCGAAACGGGTTCATCCACCACACCCAGCCCGAACGCAGGTCTATCGACCGGTGCGGGCCGCCGCTCGACGGCGGCCACCGCGGGCTCGGAGAAGCTCCGGCGGGAGCGGCCCCCCCTTCCCCGGGCGCCCGAGGGCTTCTTCACGCGGCTGCGATCGTTCGGGAAAGCACCGCTCCTCGCGCCGCCGTTGGCCTTCGCCTGGCCATCGGCCTTCGCGTGGCCATTGCTTCTGGAGCGGCCGTTGCCCCCGGCGCGGCCCTTGTTCTTCCCGCGACTCAGGGTCGCGTGAGCGAGCGGGCCGAGCTCCTCCGAGCGCCGGCGCTCGATCGCGGCACCGAGACGCTTCTCGATGGCGCGCAGGGCCTCGCGGTCGTCCGGGGTGACGAAGGTGAAGGCCGTTCCCGCCTGCTCGGAACGCCCCGTGCGGCCGATGCGGTGCGTGTAGGCGTCGGGAGTGTTCGGCACGTCGTAGTTCACCACGTGCGAGATGTTGGCGATGTCGAGACCGCGCGCGGCGATGTCAGTCGCCACGAGGACGTCGTAGCGCTTCTCGCGGAAGCCCAGGAGCGCGCGCTCGCGCTGGCCCTGGGACATGTTGCCCTGCAGCGCGACCGCGCGGTGACCGCGGCCGTCGAGGTGTTCGGCGAGGCGCCGGGCGCGGCGTTTCGTCCGCAGGAAGACGATGGCCGAGCGGAACCCTTCCCCGGTCAACAGGCTCTCGAGGGCGCCGACCTTCTCACTCTCGTCGAGGGGATAGAGCGCGTGGTCGATGGTCTCCGCCGGCTTCGAATCGCCGAGCTCGACCACCGCGGGCCTCTCGAGCACGGTGTCCGCGAGCTTGCGGATCTCGCGCGGCATCGTGGCCGAGTACATGAGGTTCTGGCGTCGCCGCGGAAGCGCCCGGAGGATGCGCCGCACGTCGGGCAGGAACCCCATGTCGAACATGTGGTCGGCCTCGTCGAGGACGAGCACCTCGATCCCGTCGAGGCGCAGCGCGCCCCGATTCAGGAGGTCGAGCAGTCGGCCCGGGCAGGCAACGACGACGTCGGGTTTCGCGCTCAGCGCGCGAATCTGACGCGGGATCGGGACGCCGCCGAACACGGCGGTCGACTTGAGTCGCGTGTGCCGGGCGAGGCGCTCGAACTCGGTGTGCACCTGCGTGGCGAGCTCGCGCGTCGGAGCGACGACGAGCGCACGCGGGCCGGGCCGGTGTTCGCTCAGCAGACGCTGGAGAATGGGGAGGACGAAGGCCGCCGTCTTGCCGGTCCCTGTCTGGGCCAGGCCGAGCACGTCGCGGCCCTTGAGGGCCGGAGGCATGGCTTTCGCCTGAATGGGGCGGGGCTCGGTGTAGGCCGCGTCTCGGACGGCCTGCATGAGCTCGTGACGGAGGTTGAAACGTTCGAAGCCGGATCCGGCCTCCTCTACAGGGGAGGGCCGACGGCTGGAGTTGCGTCGTGTGATGATGGGTCTCTCGGGGCGCCGCCGCATCTTGGGCGGGCAAACGCCTTGGGATCAGGACCCATACAACAGCAACGGGAACGATCGGAAGCGTGCGGCGCGGCCCTTTTCTGGGCACCTGTTGTGCGCCGACGGCCGCGAATGGTGCGGCCTGGAGGGGAAAAGCGGCCTCCGAATAGGCACCGGGGGCTTCCCTCAACCGGAAGCACAGTAGCCCGGGGAGGAGGAGAATGCAGCGGGGAAACCCGGAAGTGGGCCCAGATCCCTTTAACAAGGTGTGATCCAGGCCTCCGAGACCGGGAATTCTGAGTCCGGGTGAGGACGGGAACCCAGGGGGCCGCTGCCGTGTCCAATGGGTGGACGCCACCCCTCGGGTCGGCACCCTCTTCCGAGGTGCCCACCCCA
Source organism: Planctomycetota bacterium (assembly GCA_029259655.1). GTDB lineage: Bacteria > Planctomycetota > UBA1135 > UBA1135 > OFTM220. The sequence continues at coordinate 64,204 of JAJDET010000308.1, read as the reverse complement.
TGTCAGCCAGGGAGACCCCATGAAGCTCGCAACCCTTCCCACCCACGTCGCCCTGCTCGCCGCCCTTTCCTGGAGCTGTTCGGCGAGTATCGAGTCCCACGCCTCGTCGGACGGCCGCGGGGAGCACGACCATGACGGTCATGAGCACGGCGAGGAATCCGGTACGGAGCTCGGCCTCGGCGAGCGCTACGACGCGACTCGCAACGGAGCTCATCTGGTCCTCGCGTACGACGCCGAGACCCTCACCTTCTCGGGCAAGGTCGTGAACACGACCGAGCGAACCCTCGAGCGCGTGCGCGTCGAGGTGCACCTCTCGAACGGCAAGGAGCTCGGCCCCACACCCGCGGCGGACCTCGCGCCCGGTGAAGAGCGGGCCGTCACACTGAAGGCAACGAGCACCGACTTCGAGCGCTGGAACGCGCACCCGGAAGTCGGCGGCGACGAGCACGGCGCTGAGCACGGTGACGATCACGGCCACGACCACGACTAGCTCCCTCGTCGCAGGCCGCGCCCAACGTCACGCTAGCCCCATGGCGAGTCGGCCCTTCGAACGTCAGTCCGCCGCGATGAGCTCGTAGATGTTGGAGCGGTCGTCGTCGTGGACGTACACGATGCTCTTCGAGTCCGCCGCCCAGGCACCGTGATGCGTGTGCCAGGGCCCGTCGGCGCGCACGACGTACTCCGGCTCTCCGCGAGCCGTGGGGAGACCGTCGGGGCTCTCCGGGGGAACGAGCTCCAGGATCGCGCGGCCCATCGCGGCGTGCCCGAGGCCCATGGCGAACATCACGCTGCGGCCGTCGGGAGCGACGTCGATCTCGTCGTGCGGACCCGTCCAGATCTCCTTCACCTCTCCCGTCTCGAGGTGGACGGCGACGAGCTTCTCCCCGCGGCCGTCGTCCAGCGTGGCCAGGACACGCGTGCTGTCGAGATACCAGTCGAACCCCACGACTCCCGCGTGCAAGCGTCGTGCGCCCGTACCGTCGGGCCTCACGCCCCAGAGCGCATCGCCGCCCTCCTCGGCGACGAGGCAGCCGATCAGCTCGCCCGCCGCTGACCGCGGCGACCACAGGAGCCCCATCCACGCGCCGCTGAGCTCGCGGTTCCACAGGAGGTGGCAGTCGCCTCCGTTGCTGTCCGATACGTAGATCTTGAACGCACCGTCCCGGTTGGAGCGGAAGACCAGCCGCTCACCGTCGGGCGACCAGTCCGGGCTGGTGTCCGCTCCCGTATCGTGAGTGATGCGCCGCTCTTCGCCGTCGGGTGCGATCACCCAGATCTCGGAGTCGCCCGTACGGTCGGAGTGGTAGGCGATCTCTCCGTTCGGCGAGTAGCGACAGCCGAAGTTGGTTCCGTCGTGGTCGGTGACGGCTCTCCTGCTCCCCGACTCGAGGTCCAGCACCGTCAGGGTGGTGGCGTGTCCTCCAACCGAATAGGCGATGCGACCCCCGGCACTGACGGAGAGCTCGCCGTGATGGCTCGACTGGTCGCTCGCGAAGAGGAGACGCCTCGACGTGCGCGTGTCGACGTCGATCTCCCACAGACCGGTCGGTGTGATGTAGACGATGTTCTGGCCGTCGGGACGCCAGGAGGCCAGCCCGATCAGGCGCCCGTCGTCCAGGAGCACCTCGGGGTCCCCGCCCTCCGCGGGCATGAGCATCAACGCGCCCCTGCCCTGAGTCCTCCGGACGAAGAGGATCTGCTCCTGGTCGAACGAGTAGGACGCGTAGAAGTCGTCGCTGCCGATCGGTGGAGAGGTCAGCGGCTCCAGCAGGTCGTCGTCCCGACCGACGCGAAAGACGACGGCCTGACCGGTATCGGTCAGGCGTGACACCAGCAGCGACGACCCGTCCTCCGCCCACGGGCGAACGCCCATCGCCCCCCACTGGGTGATGATGTCGAGCACGCCCATCTGCGTGTCGATCAGGACGCGCTCCCCGCCGCTCCCGGTGGCGCGGGGCCGCACCAGGACGACCGGCGTTCCGGGGAGGTCGGTCGAGAGGATCGCGATGTACTGGCCGTCCGGCGACCAGCGCGGGCAGACCTCGTCGCCCGGGCCGTCGCGACGCTCGATCTCGTCTCCGGTCGCGACGTCCTTGAGCCAGAGCCCCATGCTGGCGGACTTCTGGCGCGAGAAGGCGATCCACTCGCCGCCCGGCGACCAGGTCGGATCGCGGTCGAAGAGCTGGGAGAACGTGAGCGGCCGGGACGAGAAGGCGGCGCGCACCGGCTCCTCCCGATTCGAGAGACGCGCGAACCAGATCGCGGCGGTGACGAGGAGCGCGACGGCTCCCATCCCGAGCACGAGACGCCGGCCCGCGCCTGCACGGGCCTCCGCGGGTGCGGTCGTGTCACCTGCCGCCGCGAGCTCCTCGAGCTCGTTGCGCAGGTCGAGCGCGGTCTGCAGTCGCCGGTCCGGGTCCTTCGCGAGGGAGCGCTCGAGCAGACGCGCGAGTCCGGGCGGGACGTCGCGGCGCAGCTCGTCCGCGCGCGGCGGCGCGTCGCGCAGGATCGCGGACATCCGCTCGCCCGTGTCCTCGCCCGGGAACGGGTGCCTGCCCGTCAGCGCCTCGAACAGGACGACGCCCAGCGAGAACACGTCCGCGCGGCTGTCGACCTCCTCGCCCTTCAGCGCCTCCGGAGCCATGTACGGCAAGGTCCCCATCACGCGCCCCGCATCGGTCAGGGACGAGTCGAGCTTCCCGTCGTCGCCGACCTTCCTCTCGAGCTTCGCGAGCCCGAAGTCGAGCACCGTCGGCCGGCCCGAAGCATCCAGGATCACGTTGTCCGGCTTCAGGTCGCGGTGCGTGATCCCCTTCTTGTGCGCGACGTGCACGGCCTCGGCGATCGCGGCGGCGAGCGGATAGAACTTCGCGAGCGGCATGCCGCCCGGCTCGATCGCGGTCCCGAGCGTCGAGCCCTCCACGAGCTCCATCGTCAGGAAGTGCACGCCGTCCACCTCCTCGACCGAGTGCACCGTGACGATGTTCGGGTGCTGGAGCGCCGCGAGCACCTTCGCCTCCCGCTCGAAGCGCGCCAGCCGCTCGGAGTCCGCCGCCATCTCCTCCGGCAGGACCTTCAGCGCGACGATCCGCTCCAGCCGCGTGTCGCGCGCGCGATACACCTCCCCCATCCCTCCGGCCCCGAGCGGACCGAGGATCTCGTAGAAGGAGAGCGACTGGCCGGGAGCGAGCGTCATTGCAGGTCCGAGTGTAGTCCGAGCAACAAGCCCTCCGACCTACTTGCGCTCCACGAGCTCGTACACGTCGCTGAAGTCCTCGTCGCAAGTGTGGGCCGTCCTTCGGCGGCGGCGCGAATCAGAGTCCAGCAGGTCTCTCGAGAGGAAGGTGCCATGAACGCGGCCCTCCCCGATGATACCCCGCACGTCCGATCCGACCGGTGTCGCGCGTGGAGTGCCGGGATCCGGCTGCGCGGGGAAGACCGAGTCCCGCGGCGGACATGACCGCGGCGGGGACGACCACGACTAGCTCGCCGCCATCCGTCGGCCGCTAGCCGGGACCGGGGCCGTGCCCCTCCGCGCCCAGACGGTCACGCAGCCACGCGCGCGCCGCGCGCCAGCCGCGTTCGACGGTGCGCGTCGAGACACCGAGCAAGGCCGCCGTCTCGACCGTGTCGAGGCCGCCGAACCAGCGCAGCTCGACGACGCGCGCGTTCTCGGGGTCGACGCGCGCGAACTCGACCAGGGCGTCGTCCAGCGCGACGAGGGCCTCGGGCTCCTCCTCGAACACCGACGCAACCTCGAACAGGGTCACGCGCTTCGCCCCGCCGCCGCGCTTCTCGGACAGCCGCGCACGGGCGTGCTCGAGCAGGACGCGGCGCATCGCCGTCGAGGCGATTGCGAGGAAGTGGTTCTTGCTCTCCCAGGACCGGTCGCGCTGATCGACGAGCTTCAGGAACGCCTCGTTCATCAGCGCCGTCGGCTGGAGCGTGTGGTCGCGGCGCTCGCGAGCGAGGTGCCCCGCGGCCAGCGCCCGCAACTCCTCCTGGACCGCCTCGACCAGCGACGGGAGCGCGCCCTCGTCGCCGTCCGCGAGGTCGTTCAAGAGGCGGGTGACGTCTCCGGCCATGGGGTTCGAGGATTCTCGCCGTTCGCTGTCGGTTGCGAAAGCGGAACCGCACGGGAGAGGGCGAGGCCCGGGATCGGCGACCCGGAGCTCCTTCTCCACCGCCCCCCGGTCCCCGGCGAGGAGACATCCCGCTCGGGACCGTCGGACCGTGGGGCTGGGTCGGCACGCTGCTCGACATTCCGGACGACCCGTGGCTGCACGGTCTCGCTGTCTACCTGCAGGCCGTCGTGTTCGATCCGAGCGCCGGCGGTCCGCTGGGAACGGCCCAGTCGAACGGGATCGCGGCGCGGATCGGTTTCTGAAGCGAGCGATTCCCGTGAGCTCTCGCCCTGCCCCGGGAGTCCGGGGCGGGGCGCTACCATGCTCCCAGCGCGGAGGTGCCGGCGCGCGATCCATGGACCCGACGAGCGAGAGGACCGCTGGAGAGGAGGCTCCCGCGACGCGCTGGAGCCGGGCGCGCGAGCTCTTCCTCGACCTCGCCGATCTCGAGCGGGCGGAGCGCCAGTCCGCGCTCGATCGCATCGAGGACGCGGAGCTGCGCGAGTGGGTCGAGCGGCTACTCGCGCAGGACACGGGGCCGGAGGAGAGCGCCCCTCCCGAGTCGCCGCGACGCTGCGGTCCCTACGAGACGCTGCGCCGAATCGCGGCGGGCGGAATGGGTGAGGTCTTCCTCGCGCGGCGCGTGGACGGCGCGTTCGAGCGCGAGGTCGCGATCAAGCTCCTGCGGCCGGGTAACGTGAGCGAGGAGCTCGTCGAGCGCTTCCTGCGCGAGCGGCGCACGCTCGCGAAGCTCGACCACGAGTACGTCGCGAAGCTGCTCGACGGCGGGACGACCGAGGACGGACAGCCGTTCCTGGTGCTCGAGTACGTCGAGGGCAAGCCGCTGGACGAGCACGCGCGGGCGCGCGGCCTGGACCTGCGCGAGCGCGTCGAGCTCTTCCGCCGCGTCGTCCTGGCCGTGCGGCACGCGCACGGCGCGAGCGTCGTGCATCGCGACCTCAAGCCGAGCAACATCCTCGTGCGCGAGGACGGAACGCCGCGCCTGCTCGACTTCGGGATCGCGCGCCCGCGCGAGGAGGACGAGACGCCCGGCGGCCCGCTGACGCGCACGGGGCATCGTCTCTTCACGCCGGAGTACGCCGCGCCGGAGCAGGTGCGCGGCGAGGAGCCGACCGAGGCGACGGACGTGTTCGCGCTCGGCGTTCTGCTCTACGAGCTCCTGGCCGATCGGAGTCCGTGGCCGCGCGACCTCACCGCGCACGAGCTCGAGCGCGCGATTCTCGAGCACGATCCGCCGCCGCCGAGCCGCGTGGGCGGGAGCACGACCCGCCGCTCGGTCGCCGGTGACCTCGACACGATCGTGCTGACCTGTCTGACGAAACGTCCCGAGCTGCGCTACCGGAGCGCGAGCGAGCTCGCCGAGGACCTCGATCGCTACCTCGCCGGCCTGCCGATCCGGGCGCGCCGCACGGGGGCACTCGGTCGTGCGTGGCGCTACGCGCGCCGCCAACCCTGGCGCGCTGCGGGGATCGCGGCCGTGTTCGTGGCCGTGGTCTCGGGTGCCGTGGCGTGGCGGGTGAACGTCGTGAGCCAGCGGCGACGAATCGAGCTCGCGCGCAGCGTCGAGGCCCAGGTGGACGCTGCTCGCGTCCTGCGCGAGCAGGGCCTGCTCGAAGAAGCCGGAGACGAGCTGAGCGAGGCTCTGGCCGCGCTCGACACGCTCCCGAGCGACGCGGAGCTGCGCGCGAAGGTCCTGGGGCAGCTCGCCGTCGTCGCCAACCACGAGGGGCGGTTCGACGACGCGCTCGCGCGGGTCGAGGAGGCGCAGTTCTGGGTGGAGGAGGCCGACTACTGGTTTCCCGAGCTCGAAGCGAGCTTCATGAACACTCGATCGTTCGCGCTCCAGGCGAGCGGACGGCACGAAGAGGCCTGGGCCTCGGCACAGGAAGCACTCCACCATTGCCGCGGCGCTCTGCCCTTTGCGCACGAGCTGACGATCGATGCGTGGGTCGAGGTCGCGAGCCAGCAGCGCGCGCGAGGAGAGCTGGATGCCGGGCTCGCCACGCTCGCGGGAGCCGCCGAGGAACTGCGTCCTTTCGATGACCAGCACGCCGAGGGCCTGGGTCGCATCTCGAATCAGCGCGGCCTGATGATGGCCCAAGCCAAGCGGCACGAGGAGGCCATCGAGGCCTACCGCGAGGCACTCGACGTCTTCACCTGGCACTTCGGCGAGAAGCACCCGACTGTCGCACGAGTGCGCGAGAACATGGGGGCGTCACACTACCGTCGCGGAGAGCTCAGGGAGTCCGAGGCTCTCCATCGCCGCGCGCTCGAGACCTACCGCGCCCTCGGTGCGGAGTCACGTGAGGCGGAGTGCCTCCAGATGATCGGCAGGACGCTCTTCGCCGCCGGCCGCCTGCCGGAGGCACGCGAGGCCTTCGACGAGTCCCTCGCCATTCGCGAGCGCCTCTTCGGTCCGGACGACGCCCGCTGTCGGCAGTCGCACTTCTGGATCGCCTACGTGCAGCACTTCCGAGGCGCCCACCCGGACGCGTACGTGAGGTTCGAGAAGCTCCTGGACGAGACCCTCTGGACGGGCCCGCTACCGACCGACTTCGAGAAGGTGGCGCTCGAGCTCTGGGACGAGTTGCGGTAGCCCGAACGCGCGGGAGGTCATGGGCCAGTGGGGGTCGCGCGGCGGGGATTGACGCGTGCTACACTCCTGCGCGAGGAGTTTCGATGCAGGTCGCCCCGCGGTCACCGAACGAAGAGGAGCGCCTCGAGGCGCTGCGCCAGACTGGAGTCCTCGACACCGAACGCGAGGAGTCCTTCGATCGGCTGACCGATCTGGCCGCGAAGCTCTGCGGTGCTCCGATCGCCCTGATCACGCTGGTGGAAGTCGACCGGCAGTGGTTCAAGTCCAAGGTGGGACTGGAAGTGTCCGAGACACCGCGTGACGTCGCCTTCTGCGCGCACGCGATCCTGCATCCGGGCACCCTGATCGTGAGCGACGCCCTGGAGGACGAGCGCTTCGCCGACAATCCGCTCGTCACCTCCGATCCGAAGATCCGGTTCTACGCCGGGAGTCCGCTCGTCACGCACGACGGGGTCTCGCTCGGCACCCTGTGCGTCATCGACACGGTCCCGCGCGAGCTCGACGCGCGCCAGATCGAGGCCCTGGGGACGCTCTCGCGTCACGCGGCGATCCTGCTCGACCTGCGGCGAACGAAGGAGCTCTTGCGACGCGCGGCCGCGGATTGGGAGAGCGCGGACACGGCGGGCGACGCGGCGAACTGCACCGCCGCTCTGGACACGCTCGGCGACAACCTGCGGCACATGATCGCCGCCCGCGAGGAAGCCGAGCAGTTCTTCCGCGAGCTCGAGCGCCAACTCTCCGAGATCGCGCCCGCGGCGGACTCTCCGGGCCCGGGAATCGGCGAGCTGCTGGGAGAGATCGGCGAGAGCTGCGATCGCCTGCTGGATCGGCTCGGGTCCGATCACCCGCTGCGCCGGGAAGCGGTACGCATCCGCGACTGCGCGAGACGCGTGCGGAAGATGCTCGAGTAGCTCGTCGAGGGGTCATGATACGGGTCAGACGCTCCGAAGACCGCGGTCACGCCAACCACGGCTGGCTGGACTCCTACCACACGTTCTCTTTTGCGGACTACCACGACCCCGACTTCGAGCAGTTCGGCGTCCTGCGCGTGATCAACCAGGACTGGGTCGAGCCGGGGAAGGGCTTCGGCACCCACGGGCACGGGGACATGGAGATCGTCACCTACGTGCTCGAGGGCGTGCTCGAGCACAAGGACAGCATGGGCAACGGGTCGCAGATGCGTCCGGGCGACGTGCAGATCATGTCGGCGGGCTCGGGCGTGACACACAGCGAGTTCAACCCGTCCGAAGAAGCTCGACTCCACCTCCTCCAGATGTGGGTCTTCCCCAGAGAGCGCGGGACCGAACCGCGCTACGACCAGAAGTCCTACTCCGAAGACGAGAGACGCGGCGCGCTGCGGCTCGTCGTTTCCCCGGGCGGGGAGCGCGGCTCCGTCACCATCGACCAGGATGCAAACCTCTACGCGGGCCTCCTCGATCCCGGAGATCGAGTGCAGCACGCGCTCGCCGCGGATCGGTCCGCGTGGATCCACGTGGCGCGGGGCCGGTTGACTCTCAACGGGCAAGAGCTCGGCCCCGGTGACGGCGCCGCGATCCGGGACGAGGAGCTCGTGGTGCTCGAAGGGATCGAGGATTCCGAGCTGGTCCTCTGGGAACTGCCGGCCGCCTGATCGCTCGAGAGCGGGGGTGAATGCGGCGTTTGCTATCGTTCGCCGCATGAAGACGTTGCGTCGCTCTCTCGAGTCCGGATTCCTCGTCGGTCTGCTCTTCGCCGCCGCCTGTTCCTCCACGGGAGAACCGGCCGCGCCCACCGACGAGCCGGAGACGGCGACGGACGAGGTCGAAGAACCGGCCGACGAAGAAGAGGACGAGGACGGCTACGCGTCGGTCGTCACCGAGGACGCCGTGACGGACGAGGGCCTCTTCCTCGTCCACCGCGTCGAGGAGAAGCTCCTGTTCGAGATCCCGCACGAGCTGCTCGGGCGCGACCTCTTGCTGGTCAGCCGGATCGCGCGCGTGCCGGCGGGCTTGTCGGGCGGATTCATCGCGGCCGGCCACAAGACCGGCGAGCAGGTGGTGCGCTGGGAGCGACGCGGCGATCGAGTGCTGCTGCGAAAGATCTCCTACCGCAACTTCGCCGACGAAGAGCTCGCGATCCACCACTCGGTCGTGAACAACAACTTCTTCCCGATCCTCGCCGCGTTCGAGGTCGCCGCGGAGGGCCCGCCGGACGCGGGCGAGGAAGACGAGAAGACCTCCGTCGTCCTCGACGTCACCGATTTCTTCGTGGACGACGTGCCGGCGATCAGTGGACTCACGAAGACGGTGCGCGAGGCGCACGAGGTGAAGGGGCTCGACAAGGACCGCTCGTTCCTCGAGTACGCGCACGCGTTCCCCCTGAACGTGGACGTGCGGTCAACACTCACGTTCAACGCCGGTGAGCCCCCGAGCGACGCCGCCGCGCAGACGATCTCGCTCGAGATGCACCAGTCGATGATCCTCCTGCCGGAGGAGCCGATGCGCCCGCGCTTCGCCGACCACCGCGTCGGCTGGTTCACGGTCGAGCGCACGAACTACGGGCTCGACCGGCAGAAGTCGGCCGAGGAGGAGTTCCTGGCGCGCTGGAGACTGGAGCCGAGCGACCCGGACGCTTACGCGCGGGGCGAGCTCGTCGAGCCCGTCGAGCCGATCGTCTACTACCTGGACCCCGGCACGCCCGAGAAGTGGCGCGCCTGGGTACGTCAGGGAATCGAGGACTGGCAGGTCGCGTTCGAAGCAGCGGGTTTCCGGAACGCGATCCTCGCGAAGGACGCGCCGACGCCGGAAGAAGATTCCGAGTGGAGCGGCGAGGACGTTCGCAACTCCATGGTGCGCTGGGCCGCGAGCACGTTCCGCAACGCGATGGGTCCGAGCGTCGTCGACCCGCGCTCGGGCGAGATCATCGAGAGCGACATCGTGTGGTACCACAACCACCTGCGCTCGTACCGCAACCGCCTCTTGCTCGAGACCGGCGCCGCGAACCCGCTCGCGCGCTCGCTGCCGGTCGACGACGAGCTCCTGGGCGAGGCGTTGCGGCAGGTGATCGCGCACGAGGTCGGGCACGCGCTCGGCCTGCCGCACAACATGATCGCGAGCTCGTCCTACCCGGTCGAGTCGCTGCGCGATCCCGAGTTCGCCGCGAGGTATGGCGTCTCGGCCTCGATCATGGACTACGCGCGACAGAACTACGTCGCGCAACCGGGAGACGGCCTCGAGGGCGCGGACTTCATCCGGCAGATCGGCCCGTACGACCGCTACGCGATCGAGTGGGGCTACCGCGTGATCCCCGAAGCGGAGACGGCGGACGAAGAGAAACCGGTCCTCGACGAATGGATCCTCGCGAAGGCGAACGACCCCATGTACCGCTTCGGGTCCCGCTCGAGCGTCGACCCCCGCTCCCAGACGGAGGACCTCGGCGACGATCCGGTCGCAGCCTCCGAGTACGGTCTCGCGAACCTGAAGCGCGTCGCGCCGAGGTTGATCGAGTGGACGTCGGTTCCGGGCGAAGACTACGCCGATCTCGAGGAGCTCTATGGCGAGCTCGTGGGGCAGTACTCGCGATACGTGGGTCACGTCGTGACGCTGATCGGGGGCGTGTACGAGGACCGGAAGGCGACGGACCAGGAAGGGCGCGTGTACACGTTCGTCCCGCAGGAAGAGCAGCACCGCGCGATCGCGTTCCTGGGAGAACACGTCTTCAAGACGCCGACCTGGCTCCTCGATCCCGAGATCCTGCGCCGGATCTCCAACGGCGGCGACCTGGACGGGGTTTTGCGAGTCCAGGCCCGCGTCATGAGCCAGATCCTGGACCCCGGTCGCTTGCAGCGCATGACCGAGGCCGCGGCGCAGTCCGTGGTCGACACCTACACGCCGCTCGACCTGCTCCGGGACCTGAGCAACCTGATCGGGCCCGATGCGAGCACCCCCTATGCCCGCGCGCTCCATCGGGCACACGTCGCGCAACTCCAGGACCTCGTCCGGGGAGAGTCGTCGTCGAGGAGCACGCCGGTGGACCTCGAGATGTCGGACATCCCGGCCCTCGCGAGGCTGGAGCTGGTCACGATCGAGGGCTACGCGAGCGAGCTCGCCGAGTCCGAGACCGACCCCGTCGTCCGCGCGCACTTCGCGGACCTCGTCGAGCGCATCAACGCGTTCCTCGAGGGCCGCGTGATCGACTGAGCTGCGCGCGAGCGCCCCGGAGGGCGGGTCAGGCGGCCTCGGACTCGACCGAATCCAGAGCAGTCTCTGCCTCGGCCAGCGGAAGCTCGAAGAACAAGCTCGCTCCCCGTTCCGGGTTGTTCTCGGCCCAGATGCGCCCCCCGTGGGCGGTCGCGATCTCGGAACAGATCGCGAGGCCGAGGCCGGTCCCTCCCGCCCCCGTTCGCGTCCTGCTGGATTGTGCGAACTTCTCGAAGACCTGCTCCAACTCGTCCTCGGGTATGCCGGGCCCTTCGTCCCTCACCGCGATCCGTGCTCGACCCTGTTCGGCTTGCAGCTCGAGCTGAATCGTGCTGGCGGACGGGGAGAACTTGAGCGCGTTTCCGAGCAGGTTCCGGAGGACCTGCTTCACTCTCTCCGGATCCGCGTTGGCGAATACGGGCTCTCCCGAACGGCGGCACGAGAGAGTGACTTGCTGCTCCGACAGACGGGACTCGAACTCGTCTCGAACGTCGAGCAACGGGCCCCACAGGTCTGTACGCCGGAGCGCGAAGGTCATCTTGCCGCTCTCGCACTTGGCGAGGTCGAGCAGATCGTCGAGCAGCTTCAACAGGGTCGTGGCGGAGCCCTGGATCTGCTCGAAGTAGCCCTTCAACTTGGACCGCTCGGCCTTCTCGTATCGCTTCGTTCCGAACCCCGAGAAGCTGAGGATGCCGTGCATCGGAGTCCGCAGCTCGTGCGACATGTTCGCGAGGAACTCCGACTTTGCCGTCGAGGCCGCCTCGGCCTGTTCCTTGGCCGAGATCATCTCCTCTTCGCGGGCCTTGATGCGGTCCGCCATCTCGTTGTAGGCGGAAGCCAGCTGTCCCAGCTCGCCTCGGTCGTCCAGTGTCACCCTGGAATCCAGGCGTCCCTCGGCAAAGGACTGCGAGGCCAGGGTCAGCTGTTCTATGGGTCGGCTGATCTTCCTCGCCGTCACGCGACTCGACAAGAGCCCCAGAACGCCGATGGTCGCTCCCGCTCCGAACAGGAGTTGCTTGATCCGCCGCGCGTGCACCAGTGCATCGTCGAGAGGGCGACTGAGCACGACCGACGCCCCGTCGCCCGAGAACGGGAGCACGCAGATCAGGTACTCGGATCCACGGCTCTGGATCGTCGCCGGTTCACGACCAGCATGCCCGAGAGACGCGACCCACTCGTCCGGGGCCTTACCTGTCGCGAACCCCTGGTTGAGATCCCCCTCCTTCTTCCACGAGGAGGTGATCACCTGTCCCGATCGAACGACCGAGACGTCGTAGCCGGTCATCGTGCGGAGGTCGTTCGCAATGACGTCGCCCACGAGGTTTCCGAGGCAGAGGACACCGACAACGGCCCCCCCCACCTCCACCGGGCCGCCTGCGACCGAGTAGAGCTCCTTGCCCACGACCCAGGTCGCCGTGAACTCGTTCCCCAGCAGGGCATCGGAGACTCCCGGCTCGTCGCGCAGCGAACGAGCCGGTGCGGCGGAATCGAACGCGTCCGCCAGGAGCTCCCCCTGGGCGTCGATGACCAGGAGGAGGGGGACGTCCGCGCCTTCCGCCAGGCTGCGTGCGGTGTGGAACACCGTCTCACGATCCACGGACGGTGTACCGAGCGCGGCGCGCAAGTAGGGAGCCTGGGTCACCGAGCGAGACGTGTCGGCCAGCAGAGCCCTGCGCATCTGGTCGAAGCGCTCGAGAGTCGCCCCGCTTCGGTAGAGATCCTGCGTCATCTCCTTCTGCATGACGCGGCCCACCATCACATCGATGACACACAACGCCAGCCCCAGAAAGGTGGTCGTCACGATGGCCATCCCCAGGAAGATCCGGGTTCCGATGCGGTCGCGCATGTGGCTCAGTACTTGTCGGGGTAGCGTCGCCCGAACTTGTTCTTGTGCTGCACCGGCCTCAGCTTGTCGTGAACTTCGAAGTAGACCTCGACCAGCTCCCCGCCGGCTATCTCGATCTCCTGAGAGCCCTCGCCCTGCCGGTCGTTCCAGGCACGGACCGTGTACTCACCGTCCGGGATTCCCGAGATGACGTAGGAGCCTCCTTCATCCGTGAGAGAGAAGTAGGGGTTCTCCAGCACGACGATGCTGGCGGCCATTTCCGGATGCAGGTTGCAGTAGACGCGGACCAGTCCGGTCTCCTCGAGATGGACCGACCGGGATGTACCCTGCTTGTAGATGCCGAGGTCGAACGGAGCCGTCCGGGACAACGAGAACACGTTGTGCAAGACCGTATCGTCGTTCGGGAAGTCCACGGTGGCCCCTCGAACGACCGGGAGGATGGAGGCGGAGAACTGCAGGCTTTCTTGGGCCAGAGCGGGGTTGTCGCGATGGTTGACGTGGGTCTCCTGTTGCCCCAACCGCTCGAGGAACACCAGGGCCGTGCCACTCTCCTGCGGCACTCCGTCGACGTCCCACGTATGCACCTTGCCGGTGATGGTGTTCCCGACCGCCGGAAAGAGCCCGATCACATCGTTGTTCTCGCGGAACTTGACGTGACAGGAGACACAGGAGTTGCGGAGCTCCGCGAAGGCTTGAGAGGCGCCGTCGAGTCGCTCCTGAGTCGCAAGCGATGTGATCTCTGCGAGCAGACTGTCGAGCCGGCCGGCGTACGCCTGGAACTCCCCGCTGGATTCCGTGTTGCGCTGAGGTGCGACCTCCGCCAGACGCGGCAACACATCTTCGAGCCGCTTCGCGCTCTCGACGATCGCCGCGACACCTCCCCCGACCATCGCACCCTGGAGGTCGGTGAACTGGGACGCCATGACCTCCATCACGTCACCCTCCACGGGGTGTGCCGGCAGAGGTGGTGCCGCACGCAAGGAGAGTGCGAGGAGCAGGAGCACGACCAAGACCTTCATCGTCTGATGGCTAGAAGGAGAGCACCACTTCGACACCGAAGTACAGACGCTCACTGTTCTCCGTGTTGAAGGGCGACCCGTCGATCAGGTCAAACCAGTCCTTGCCTACTTCTACTTTGAAGAGCGCCCGCGGATTCGGCTGCCATCCGACCCCGGCCGAGAGCCTCTGAAGGGTCCGGGTGTCGTAGCCGAAGGCAGCGTTTCCGCCCGCCAGTATCTTCCCGTCAAAGTGGTATCCCTCGCTGCTGTCGTAGGTCCCTATTTCGCTGTACCGGATGGCGGCGTGGGTCTTCTCCGACAGCCTCACCAACGGCTGCACCATGAACCACCGCATGTCGCGGTTGAACGTGCTGTCCTTGTCCTCGACTCGAGCATGTCCATAGAAGAAAGACAGGTCGAAGTCCTCGCAGGGTGAGAACGTGCCATCGAGCTCCCACAGATGCGCGTCGACTTCCGTGCTGGCGCTCACGCCGGCCGTCGATGGATGGCTTGCGCCCACGGGTTCGAAATGGCTCCCTCCGAACTCGAAGGCGCTCTTCGCGGCGTTTCCGTTGATCATCCCGCTCGCGCTCAGATAGAGCTCTTCGTTGAACCGATGCGAGGCCTTCAGGGTCGCGGCCTTGGCGACGTCGTCCTCGGTGCTCCGCGTGTCCGTTCCGTCCGTGAGCGAGAAGATCCAGTCCGAGTCAGGCCCGAGACCTCCGAAGAGGACCACTCCTTCATCGAAGCCATAGGGATAGGGCGCGGACTGCGTGATCAGTGGGTTGTCGGGCGCATCCTGCCACAGGTATTCCTCCCCGAAGGGGAGGTCTACGCGCCCGAGCTTGACGCCCACTGCGTGATCGGTTCCCGGCCACAGGACCTCGTCGAACCGCGCGAACACCTCGCCCGTTCGAACGAAGAGCGAATCGTCCTTTCCCAGCCGGTTCACCTGGAGCTCGAAGAGGAACGACATGTCCTCCCACACTTCCGCCTCCAGGAACAAGCTGGTTTCCTTGATCATGAATCCGCCTTGCGGCCTCGTTCCCGCGCTTCCCGAGTCGATGAACGCGAAGGCACCGAAGCCCGACAACCGAAAGTTCTCCACCCAATCCCGCGCCAGGACGTGGAGACTCGAGTAGTCCTCCACCATCTCGACCTGCCCTTCGGACAGGTCGATTCCTGCACCTCCCCTCCCGGGCACGCTGCTAGCTGGAACGTCTTGCGCTGGCGTGACGTTGGATAGGGAGACGAGAACGAACGCCGTATGGATGGGGAGACGCATGGGGCACTCCTTCTTGGAGACCCACTCGCAATCGGCCCCCCTAACTCCAGTGGATTAGCGAATTCCGCCCTCCAGAGACCTCTTCCCGTGCAAGGGAGACCGTTCCGGATCTGGGGTATCCACCCGGTCCAGTCCCCCTTGATGCGGTGACGACAAACAACGAATAGGTCCCCCCAGAACTCTGAGAGCCGACGTCTGGAGCAACGCTGCGCCCTAAGGCGCTGTCATCCACATCGGACGTCGAGTCTTCGATCGTGCTCCACGACACTCCCCTTTCGTCGCCCGTTGCGGCCGGCATTCGAAGCAAGATCCTGATCGTCGACGACAACGCCACCAACGTCGCGATCCTGGAGGAGATCCTGTCCGACGGCTACGACCTCGCCGATGTCTCCACGGGCGAGGAATGCCTGGAGATCGCCGACGCGTTCCGCCCCGACCTGATCCTGCTGGACATCATGATGGCCGGGATCGACGGCTACGAGACCTGTCGCCGGCTACGCGAGAGCGACGAGGAACATCGCACGAAGATCATCATGGTCTCCGCCAAGGCCGCGCTGTCCGAGCGTCTCCATGGCTACGAGGCAGGAGCCGACGACTACATCACCAAGCCGTTCGACGAAGAGGAGCTCCTGTCCAAGGTTCGTGTCTTCCTGCGGCTGCGCTCGGCGGAAGAGGTCGGTCGGCTGACACGAGAGCTGAACACGGGGCTCCAGGAGACCAACGAAGCCCTCCGGTGTGCGAGCGAGGCGTCCGAGTCCGCAAACCGCGCCAAGAGCGAGTTCCTCGCGAACATGAGCCACGAGATCCGGACGCCGATGAACGGCATCATCGGGATGGTCTCGCTTCTACTCGAGTCGGACATGGACCCGCAGCAGCGGGAGTTCGCGGAGACGATCGACAAGTCCTCGGGGGCGCTGCTCGCGATCATCAACGACCTCCTCGACTTCTCGAAGATCGAGGCCGGCAAGATGGAGCTAGAAGAGATCGACTTCGTGATCCGGGCGACCATCGAGGACGCCATCGACCTCCTGGCTCTTCGGGCAGAGATGAAGGGCATCCGGCTCGCTTGCCTCGTCCATGCAAGCGTCCCGAGTGTCCTGCACGGTGATCCGGGCCGCCTCGCCCAGGTGCTGGTCAATCTGGTCGGCAATGCGATCAAGTTCACCGACCAGGGCGAGGTCGTCCTGCGTGTGACCGTTCAGGAGGAGACAGAGGACGCAGTGGTCCTCCAGGTGTGCGTCGAGGACACGGGTGTTGGCATCGACGCGGAGATTCAGGAGAAGCTCTTCCAGTCCTTCACGCAGGCGGACTCGTCGACCACGCGCAAATACGGCGGTACGGGTCTGGGGCTGGCTATCTGCAAGCAGCTGACGGCCCTCATGGGAGGAGACATCGACGTCCGCAGTACCCCGGACCGAGGCAGCACGTTTTCCTTCACGGCTCGCTTCGGGCGGCCTTCCGAAGAGCAGCCCGGCGCCATCACTCTCGTACCCGAGCTCGAGGGTCTGCGCGTTCTGATCGTCGATGATCACCCCACCAACCGAGAAGTCCTCGATCACTACGTTCGCGCCTGGGACATGCAGCCCGAGGCTGCCGCCGACGCGGTCTCGGCCATCCAGCTCCTGCGCGCAGCCGCGCGGCGCGGGGAACCGTTTCACCTGGCGCTCCTCGACCTGCAGATGCCCGGTCTGGACGGGCTCGACCTGGCCCGGATCATCCATGACGATCCGGAGCTCGCAGGCCTGCGGCAAGTCATGCTGACATCTCTGGGCCGGCACTCCGACGTCGTTGAGGCCGAGCGGGCGGGAATCGCCGGCTACCTGACGAAACCCGTGCACCACGACGTGCTCTTCAACGTGCTGAGGAGCGTGATGGCCCCGGAAGACCTCTCCCAGACCCGCATCGTCACGCGCCATACGCACCGCGAGTCCGTCGTGAAGGCGTCCGCTCGAATCCTTCTTGCAGAAGACAACCGCGTCAATCAGATGGTTGCGGTGCGAATGCTGGAGCACCTCGGATACAGAGCAGATGTCGCGGGCGACGGCCTCGAGGTGGTCGAAGCCCTGTCGAAGGAGGCCTACGACCTGGTGCTCATGGACTGTCAGATGCCTCGCATGGACGGTTTCGAGGTCACGACTCGCATCCGGGCCGACGAGTCGCTCGCGAGCATGCCGATCATCGCCATGACGGCCAACGCGATGGCCGGCGATCGCGAACGCTGCCTCGAGAGCGGGATGAACGACTACCTCTCGAAACCCGTGACGCCCACGGAGTTGCAGAAGCTCCTGGAACGCTGGCTGCCGGGTTCGAAGACGGCCGACAGCGCGTGATCGGAACGCTGGGCTTCTCGTGCGCCTGGCCAGGCCCGGGAATGCGTTCGGGCGTCGAGATGTCGGGCATCCCGGACGAGCAGCCGAATGTCGTCGAGGTCGCCGCCGGCGCCGGCACCTCGAGAAGTACGACGTGATCGTCTCGATCGACGGTCGCCCCGCCAGCGACGGTGAGCTCAAGGCCGCCAAGGAGCGCGCCGGGTTCGGGAACACGATCGAGCTCGAGCTCTTCCGCAACGGCAGGAAAGAGACTCGGCACGTGAAGGTCGGCATCCAGCGCCACTGAGGCTCTGCGCGGCGGATCGTGGGCTCGACCGCGGCGACGGAGTCCGGGGAGCAATCCACTCCTCGGTGAAGGGACGTCAGATAGTGAGCACGCTGCGGCGACTCCAGACGAGGCCGCCGATCGCCCACAGAGCGCCTCCCCCGATCAGGAGGACGAGGACGTTCTGCACGGGGAGCGTGCCGGAGAGCATCACCTGTGCCGGCTGGTAGTAGTGGGCGAAGCTCGCGAAAGCGACTCGCGAGGCCGGCTCCCAGAGCGTGGACAGGAACTGCACCAGGTACGAGGCGAGCAAGAACGTGACGGTCGAGCCCATCGCCGTGGAACGCCGGTCGCAGACGGAGGAGATGCACTGGGCGATTCCCCCCACCGCGACGAAGACCGCGAACAGGTTGACCAGCGTGAGCAGGGTGTTGCGCAGGGCCGGCTGCAGCTCTGCGGAGAGCGTCGACGCGCTGATCCTGAAGCCGATGAAGCCGCACGAGAGCAGCACGATGCCCCCGGCCAGGCAGGCGAGCCCTTCGCTCAGGTAGATCGTGCGACGGGAGACGGGCCAGCCCAGCAGGACATCGATCGTCCCCCGCTCGATCTCCGCCGCCGGAAGGCGCGTGCAGAAGGCGATCGCGAAACCCCAGACGATGGCCAGCACGATCGGATGGGTCCAGACGACCACGAGCAACATCTGCGGCCCGACCGAGCTCACGTCCATGCCCATCAGGCCCGAGATCAGCGTGCGGAAGAAGGGCACCTGCAGGAGGATCTCGTTCAGGCCTTGCTCGAACTGGGGCAGGATCTGGACGAAGAGCCCCATCGCCAATCCGAGCGCGACGCTCGTGAACGCGACGACGCGCCACATCTCGCGCACGGTCTTCTCCAGGAGACCGCTCAGCACCGCGTCGACTCCCCGTCTCGATAGAAGGAGCGAAAGAGCGCATCGAGCTCGGGCGGGCCCACGACGAAGTCGTCGACGGGCTCCTGGGCCAGCCACTCGCGAATCGAGCCCGCGTCCCCCAGGAGCTCGCCCGTCCAGTGGCGGTCGCGACGCTCCTCGACCACGAGCGCCGCGGGCGGCTCGGCGGCGGCGGCAGCTTGCGCGTCCCGGAAGGTGATCGTCACGCGTCGCCGCGCTCGCTGGCGCAGCCCCTCGATCGTCTCGTCGGCCGCGAGTCGCCCGCGTCGGACGAAGGCGACCCGATCGCACACCGCCTCCACCTCGCTGAGCGTGTGGCTCGAGAAGAACACCGTGTGCCCGCGCGCCGCCATCTCGGTCAGCGCGCGCGCGAGCTCGTCCTGCATCAGGGGATCGAGCCCGGTGGTCGGCTCGTCCAGGACGAGCAGCTTCGGCCGGTGCGCCAGCGCGAGCACGAGGCCCAGCTTCTGCCGCATGCCGCGCGACATCGCGCGCACGCGAACGTCCATCTCGAGCTCGAAGCGCTCCGCGATCGCGTGGCCCTCGGCCTGGAGATCCTGTCCCCGCACGCGCCCTACGATGCGCAGCGCGCTCTTTCCCGTCATCCACGAGTAGAGCCGCAGATCGCTCGGCAGGTACCCGACGTCGCGCTTGATGCGATGGCTGTCGCGCCAGCAGTCGAGTCCCAGCACGCTCGCCCGGCCGGCGCTCGGGCGAAGGAAGCCGAGCAGCAGCCGGATGGTGGTCGTCTTGCCGGCTCCGTTCGGACCGAGAAAGCCGAAGAGCGTCCCCGCTGCGACCTCCAGGTCGACCCCGTCGACGCCGACGCGGCGGCCGTAGTTCCTGCTGAGCCGGTCGGTCCGGATCACGCTCTCCATGGATTTCGCTGCGTGGTGCGGGGATGTCGAGACGACCCCCCTACTCCTCCCACGACCCGCCGAGGGCGCGGATCGTGCGCTCCACGGCGGTGAGGTGCTCGCGCGGGATTCGACTGCGCCGGTACTTGTCGGAGAGCTTCCCGCGCAGCGCGAGCAGATCCTCCATCAGGGGCTTCGAATAGGTCGTCCACACCTCTTCGTCCGAAGCCTTGGCCTCGATCTTCCAGACGCCCGCAAACAGATGGGCGCGCACCTCGCGCTTGACACCGCCCTCGGTGCGGTGCTTCCAGACGTGCAGGTTGCGCATGGGGAGTGGTCCTCGGAGACCCCAGTGTGGCCTAGAGCACACCGGTTCCGAAAGGCGCCATCCGCCCCGAAGCGAGGCGATGAGCGACCATATCGCTCTCCTTCGTCGGCGGCGTATTTCGCGTTTCCCTGTCGGGCGGCGGGAGGGAACGGCACGGGGGAGAGCGAGGCCCGGTTCAGGGCCTCCCTACCCACTGGAGACCCGCCATGAAGCCCAACGAACCGGGCCGCCCGGCCCTCGGCCGGGCCGCAGCCGTCGGAATCGCCCTCTCCCTCTTCTCGTCCGCGAGCTCGGCCAACGAGATCCCGATCCCCTGGCAAGTGGATGCGCGCTGCGCGGACAGCGGTCACTGCCACCTCACGCGCTGGCAGCGTCCCGGCACGGGGTCGCACGCGCTCTCCGGCGCGGCCGTGAAGATCTTCGGCACCCACGCCGCCGTCGGGCACCCCGGAGAGGGCCTGGTGGTGATCTACCGGTTGTCCGGCGGGCTCTGGTCGGAGCATCAAGTCCTCTCCTCGCCCAACGGGCCGGACGGGTTCTTCGGCTACTCGCTCGACGCCAACAGCGGCCGACTGATCGTCGGTGCCATGGGAGACGACACGCTCGGGAACAACACCGGCGCGGCCTTCGTGTACGAGCTCTCGGGCCAGGACTACCAGCTCACCGAGACGATCCTGCCGATTCTCCCGCAGGACCACGCGCACTTCGGGAGTGCGGTCGCGCTCGGCTGGGAGCTCGCCCTGATCGGCGAGCCCGGCGCCTCCCCCGGGGGTCGTGCGCACCTGTACGAGCGGAGCGGGAGCGCGTGGAGCCACCTCGATACGATCCTCCCGTTCGATGGCATCGCCTTCGGCCATTCCGTCGCGGTGCTCGGCACGAGGCTCTTCGTCGGGGACCCCTCCGACGACTCCTACGGCCAGAGCGCGGGGACCGTCTACTTCTACCGCGAGGAGAGCGGCAACGCCGTCTACAAGAAGAAGGTGTATGCGGGCGACGCGGCACCCAACTCCGCGTTCGGGTACTCGATCGACGCAGCCCCGGGGTGGCTCGTCGTCGGAGCGATGAGCGACGACGAGGCCGCGGTGAACGCCGGAGCCGTCTACGCCATCGAGGAGGTCCCGGGGGCGCCGTGGTACGACAAGGAGTACAAGCTCAACTCCTGTGCACCGGTCCCGAGCGCGTACTTCGGCTGGTCCGTGTCGATCGACGAGAACCGGATCGCCGTCGGTGCGCGCAGTGACGAGACGCTCTCCGGCCGCGTGGGGGTGGCTTACACCTTTCGCTGGGTGGGGATCTTCGGTCTCGCGGACTGGCAGCTCGAGAACGAGCTGCGCGCGGCCGACGGCGTCGACGACGACCAGTTCGGATCCGCCGTCTCCGTCTACGAGGATCGCATCTTGGTCGGAGCGCAACACGTGGACGGGCCGCTCCAGCACTCCGGCGCGGCCTACCTGTTCTCGCTCACGCGCAAGACGTGGGGCGGAGGCGCGTGCGCCGCGGACGTGATGGCCAGCGTGTCGCCCGCGAACGGCTCGCAGCAAGCTGCCGAGGGCGGAGGCGGAGGGGAGGTTCCCCCGGACCTCGATCTCCTGCGCCCGCTCGTTCCGGGTGAGGGCAGCATCGCGGGGATCGAGGTCGATCCCGGAGCGGCGTCCATCCTGATGTGGGGCGTCGAGTCGGGCTCCATCGACCTCCCCGCGGGCGAGCTCGTGATGACGGATCCGCACTTCCTCCCGTTCCCGTTGGGCTCCGTGCTGGGAACGTCCGGGCAGTTGCTCGAGGTCCCCGCGGAGCCCCTGCTCGCAGGTGTGGTCGTGTACCTGCAGGCGATCCTGCACACGCCGGAGCCGGGGGATCCGTCCAAGCTGACCCTGTCGAACGGGCTCGCGGCCCGGATCGGATACTGAGAGCCGATCTGTCACGGAGGGGGCCGCGCCGCGGCTCCCGCCGTCCGGCCTGGGGGGAGCTCCCCACAGTCCTCTCAACCCACTTGAAAAAAAGGGTTTAGCGCGGCTCCACCCAGGAGAATCCAGGTCCGGGTGGACAAAAGAGTCATTCTGACCGATATTAGGGTCATGAAGACTCTTATACGGCACGCGTCGCTCCTCTCGACGGACAAGTACAAGCCGGTCATGGCCCGGGCGGGGTTCCCGCTGCGGCGGGAGACGTTCGTCTTCAGCTTCCGGAAGGGCGGACCGTTCTGGGTTCCGTTCGACCTGGAAGCACGGGTGCGGGAGCTCTTGCCGCGCGTGGAGTCGAACGACCTCCAGTGGCTCGCGAGTCAGGGGCTGCGAGTGGACGAGGCCCAGCGCGAGGCGCTCGGCGGCGAAGTCGAGGTACGCGCGCTCCCGAAGGGCTCCTGGTTCCTCGCCGGCGAGCCGATCCTCACGGTCACCGGACCCTCCGCGCTCGTCTCGACGATCGAGGCGACGGTCGTCGCGCTGCGCTTCCCGATCCAGGTCGCCTCGGCGGCGATGCTCGCCCCCGAACGGCTGGGCGAGCTCGTCGGCTCGGTCACCTGCGACAGCGAGCGCGAGCTCGTACTGGAGGCCATCGACGCGGCGGGCGTTGCACCGCCCTTCCCCATCGCGGTCGATCCGGACGGCTACATGGCCGCGGTCCACGCAAGAACGCGCGCACTGCTCGCCGCCGCCGGCGATCCGGCGCGCGTGCTGGAAGCCGGCCTGCGCGCGGCGACGACGCTCGAGCAGCACGAGCTCGCACTCACCGCGGCCCAGGACGCCGGGCTCGTCGCCACGACGCACCTTGAGGGGGCGCGCGAGCTCGAGCTGAACGCCGGCGGGACCACGGGACACGAGCACGCACAGCGCTGGGGCAGCGACCACGCAGCCTTCGCCGCCGCGCGTGACACGCTCGCGGGCGAGGTGACCTACCTGCTCGACACGTACTCGACGCGTGAGAGCGGGTTGCCGTCGGCACTCCGCGCGCTACGGGAAGCTCCTGAGCGCCGCGCCTCGGTCCGCCTCGACTGCGAGGCCACGATGGCGAGCGATCTCCGCGCGACGATTCGCGAGCTGCGCTCGAGCGGTCTCGACGAGACCTGCGCGGGTATCGTCCTCGGCGGAGGCCTCGACGCGAAACGCATCGCCGCGTTCGAGGGACTGCGGCGCCGCCTGGAGTGGCCGGCCGCGCGCCTGCGTTACCTCGTCGGTCAGAGCCTCGTCGCGCCGCACGTGCCGCTGCCGACGCGCGGCGAGATCGGCGCGGTCTACAAGCTCGGTGTCACCGGAGGTCGTCCCACCATGAAGTTCTCGGACGACCCGGGCAAGGCGAGCCTGCCGGGTCACCCGGTCGTCTTCCGCCCCGATCGGCCGGGGACGGAGCACGCCTTCGGGCTCGTCGGACAGCTCGGCGAGCGCGCCCCGCGCGGCACGGTGCTCCTGGACGAGAACGCACCGCGCGAGGTGATCGAGCGCGTCCCTCCGGTCGGCGGTGACGCGCGTGTGGAGCCGACGCTCGCGACACGCGCCCTGTTGACTCGATTGCGCAGCGAGCGGCTCGCCAGCATCGCCCGCGCCGTCGCCTGAAAAACTCGAGAAAGGAAGACCGGCATGCCCGTCATCGACACCAACGCACTCATCGAGGATCGCGTCGCCGCACTGCGGCGGCTGCACGAGGAGAGCGGCATCGCCCGCGCGCAGCTCGACGTCTCCGGAGGCATCGACTCCGCCGTCGTGCTCGGCCTGCTGGCGCGAGCGCTCGGCCCCGATGAGATCATCGCGGTCCACTCGTGCATCGACAGCGACAGCTCAGCGCTCGAGCGCGCGCACGAGGTCGCCGACGCGTTCGGCGTGCGGCTCGCGGTCATCGATCTGACCGACTACTTCCACCGCCTGACGGACGCCGTCCGCGAGAGCCTTGCAGTCGCGGGTCACCCCGCCGCCGAGATCGAGCGGCGGGTGCTCGAGGACCCGACCGTCCTCGGCTCCGTGCGCTCCACGCTGCGCGCGCCGGTCGGGCGTGCGTTCAACCGCTTCGCCGGCGGTGGGATCCGGCACGGCACCGGCAACGAGTGCGAGGACCGCTGGCTGCGCTTCTACCAGAAGGGCGGCGACGGCGAGGTCGACACGAATCCGCTCGCCATGCTGTCGAAGGCCGAGGTCTACCAGCTCGGTCGCGCCCTCGGCGTACCGGCCTCGATCCTGCGCGCGCAGCCCACTCCGGACCTGTGGGGCGTGGGCGAGGAGCACAACGACGAGACGGAGATCGCGTCGGTCCTCGGGGTCGATCCCGGAGAGCACACCTTCTACGGAGCGATCGATCGCGCCACCGGCGTCTACGTTCGCGCGGGCCTGATCGAGCGCACGAGCCGCCTCGACGACGAGCTCGGCGGAGTCCTGTTCGACGACGGGGCGGTGGAACGCGAGCTCATCGGGAGCGCGCGCGAGAGCACGGCCTTTCGCGGCATCGAGCCCGCGCTCGTCGGCCCCCTGATCAGCGCCGCGCGACACATGGAGCGCGTGACGCGACACAAGCACAACCCGGCCGTTCCCACGCTCGGAGTGCGCTCCGACCTCGTGCGGGGCGGCCTCTTGACGGACGAGCTACCGCGCCCCGGCGGGTGCGCGGCGAACGCCTCGATCGACCCGCCGACCAGCGGTGCGGCCTAGGCGGCACCGGACGACACAAGGAGACACGGTATGAAGAAGGAACGAATCCACCTGCTCGTCATCGACCCGCAGAACGACTTTTGCCACGCGGAGGGCTCGCTCTCCGTCCCCGGCGCGGCGGCCGACATGGACCGGCTCGCCGCGATGGTGATGCGCCTGCGCGATCGGCTGACCGACATCCACGTGACGCTGGACAGCCACCGCAAGGTCGACATCAGCCACCCGATCTGGTGGCGCGACGCGGACGGCCACGAGCCCGCTCCGTTCACCGTGATCGGCGCGTCGGACGTTCGCGACGGCACGTGGACGACACGCAAGCCGTCGGCGCTGAAGCGCAGCCAGGCGTACCTGGACAAGCTCGAGGCCGACGGTCGCTATCCGCACGTCATCTGGCCCTATCACTGCCTGATCGGCGACGACGGCCACAACGTCTGGCCCGCGCTCGCCGGCGCGATCCACGAGTGGGAGGACCGCTTCGCGATGGCCGAGTTCGTCACCAAGGGGAGCAACCCCTGGACCGAGCACTTCTCCGCCGTCCAGGCCGAGGTGCCCGACGCCGAGGACCCGACCACGCAGGTGAACACGGGACTCGTGCGCACGCTCGAGGAGGCCGACGTCGTGCTGCTCGCCGGCGAGGCCCTCTCGCACTGCCTCGCGAACACGGCGCGAGACGTCGCGCACCAGTTCGCGGATCCGAAGTACGTCGAGAAGCTCGTGCTCCTGTCCGACGCCTCCTCTCCCGTGACGGGCTTCGAGGCGCAGGCGGACGAGTTCGTGCGCGACCTGAAGGCCGCCGGCATGCGCACGTCCACGACCACGGCCTTCGCGGGCGCCGCCTAGAAAAGGAGAACGCCATGCCCTTGTTCGACGAAGCCCAGCTCGAGAAGAGACGCATCGAAGGCTCGCCCTACGGGTTCTCGGCCACTCGCATCGAGGACCTCGGTGCGACCGAGTACACGCTGGTCGGCCTGGTGGCCGACGCCAGCCCCAGCATCACGTCTTTCCAGGACGAGATCGAGGCCTGTGTCCAGGAGATCGTGCGCTCGTGCCGGCGCTCGCCGCGCGCGGACAACCTGATGCTCCGCTACACGACGTTCGCGCAGGACGTGCGCGAAGTACACGGTTTCCGGCAGCTCGCCGAGTGCGTGCCCGCGAGCTACGCGGGCAAGCTCGAGGTCGGCTCCAACACGGCGCTCTTCGATGCCGCGCACAACGGGATCGAAGCGGTGTCGCGCTACGGCACGGACCTCTTCGAGAGCGACTTCGACTGCAACGCGATCGTGTTCGTCGTGACCGACGGTCTCGACAACGCCTCGCAGCTCACGGCAAAGGACGTCCGAGCGGCGATCGAACGCGCCCGCGTCGAGGAGAAGCTGGAGTCCTTGACCACGATCCTCGTCGGCGTGAACGTCGGGGCCGGGAGTGCGCTCGAGGATGTCGAGCGCGCTGCGGGCTTCGACGCCTATGTCGAGCTCGAGAAGGCCGACGAGGCCACCCTGGCCGGGCTCGCCCGCTTCGTTTCGAAGAGCGTCTCGGCCCAGTCGCAGGCGCTCGGGACCGGCGCCTCGGGTGCCATCACTTTCTGAAACGGGAAGCGATGCACGCCGACGCCTGGTTCGCGGGGAAGGACGGACGCGGCGCTTGCCAGGACTACGCCCTGGCGGGCGCCGTGGACGGGCGGCCCCACGCGATCGTGGTCGACGGCTGCTCGTCCTCCTATGACGGCGACCTCGGCCCGCGGCTCCTGGCGCGCGCTGCCGAGCGCGAGCTGCTCGAGCACGGTGCTCGGCTCGACGGCGACCGCATCGTACGCGTGGCCGCGGGCATGGCGAGCGCCGTGCTCGGACACGCGCTCCGGCAGCCGGAAGCCTCCGAGGTGCTCGACTCGACGCTCATGACCGCGACGTTCGACGGAGAGCGCGTGCACGTCCTGGTCGCGGGCGACGGGAGCGTTGCGGCGCGCAGGCGCGGCGGCGGCGTCGATTCCTGGACCGTGCGCTTCCCCGGCGGAGCGCCGGCCTATCCCAGCTACGGCCTCGACCGCCGCCGGCGAGCGGCCTACCTGGCGCAGACGCGCGGTGCGCGGACCGTCGTGCAGTGCGACGGGGGCGTGCTCCGCACCCACCACCGCCGCGGCTTCTCACCCGAACGCTTCGCGTTCTCGCCCGCCGAACACGACCTGATCTTGCTCGTCACCGACGGCGCCGATTCGTTCACCGACGGCACGCGTCCCATCGCGGTCGAAGCCGTGCTGGCGGAGCTGATCGAAGTGCGCGCGACGCGGGGCTCGTTCGTGCAGCGCCGCTGCAGCCGTTTCCTCGGCCGGACCTGTGTCGAGCGCGGCTGGAAGCACACCGACGACCTGGGCGTGGCCGCCCTGTGGCTGGGGGACGCGGCGTGAAGCTGCATCTCGACGACGGCAGCCGGGTCGTGCTTCACCAGGCGGACTTCGTCGCGGCCGGCGGGCAAGGCGCGGTCTACGCCAAGGGCGATACGGCGTACAAGATCTACTCCGATCCCGCAGCGACGCTCTCCGAGGAGAAACTGCGCGAGCTGGCCGCGATCCGCTCGCCGCGGGTGATCCGACCGCTCGCTCTCCTGCACGACAGGAAGAGCGGTAGGCCTGTCGGTTTCACGATGCGGTTCGTGCGCGACGCGATCCCGCTGGCGCAGCTGATCCCGCGCGGCTTCAAGGAGCGCAACGGTATCCGGCAGGACGCCGTGCTCCGACTGATCGGCGCTCTTCGCGAAGGCGTCGAGGCCGCCCACGCCGCAGGCGTCCTGATCGTCGATCTGCACGAGCTGAACCTCCTGACGGATCGTCGCTTCCGCGAGCTCTGGTTCGTGGACGTCGACAACTGGCAGACGCCGCGCCACCCGGCGCGCGCCGTGCTCGAGAGCGTGCGCGATCCGCACGCGCCGGCTCCGTGCGTGGGGAGCGACTGGTACGCGTTCGCGATCCTCGCCTTCCAGTTGCTCGTGGGCCTGCACCCCTTCAAGGGGCGGCATCCGAAGGTGCGCGCGCTGGCCGACCGGATGCGCCTCGACCTGTCCGTCCTCGATCCGAGCGTGCGCGTCCCCGCGGCGGCGGCGCCGTTCGACACGATCCCCGTGCAGCTCCTCGACTGGTTCCGCGCGGTCTTCCAGGAGGGCCATCGCGACGCTCCGCCCACCAACCTGCGCCCCGCGCCGAAGGTCGCCGGCAAGACCGTGGTCCCGCGCGTGAAGACGGCGCCGACCGGCGCGCTCTCGGCGCGCGAGCTGGCTTCGTTCCCGACGCCGATCGTCGCAGTCGCGGGAGAAGAGGGTTTGCTGGTCGTCCTGACGCAGGACGCGCTGTTCGTCGACGGACGCCGCCTCCCGCTCTCCCTGGGTACGCGCGGGGCGCGCGACCTGATCCTCCTGCCGAAGACGCAGCGGCCGATCCTGGTCGGAGCCGAGGGAGAGCTGCTGGATGCACTCCGCGACCAGCCGATCCCGCTCTCGCTGCGGGTCGACGAGGTCGTCGTCGCCGGCAGTCGGGTCGTCGTGCGGACGCGCGACAAGCTGGTGGAGCTCGACTTCCTCGAGACGCGCGGCGGCGTGGTCGTGTCGAGCCGGGTCATCGCCTCGGTGCTCGAGCACGCTACCCACCTCTTCCCCGGCGTCGCCGTCCAGAACCTCCTGGGCGCGACGTGGCTCCACTGGCTCACCGCGCCCGGCACCTGTCCGTCGCTGCACGTGCCCGATCTCGACGGGCGTCGCATCGTGGACGCTCGGGCGGACGGATCGGTGGCGGCGTTGCTGGTCGCGGGGAAGAAGGGATACGACCGCTGGATCGTGCGACGTGACGAGGCCGCGGGAACCTACGACGTGCGCGTGAGCCGCGACGTCGGGCCCACGGAGCTCGATCTGACGTGCCTGTCGAGCGGGGTCGCGGTGGCCCGGGTCGAGGACGGACTCGAGGCCTTCCGCGCCCGTCCCGGCAAGGGCGACGTGCGTCACGTGTTCGCCGATGGAATGACCGGCGGCCGGCTGGGCAAGCGCGGGCGCCAGGTCTTACTCTCCCGGGGCGAGCGCCTGTTCGCTCTATCCCTGGCCCCATGACGGACGAGTATCCCCGCCCCGCGCTCACGGTCGATCTCGTGGTGTTCACGATCCTCGACTCGGATCTGAAGTTGCTTCTCGTTCGCCGCAAGCTCGAACCGTTTCGCGGGAGCTGGGCGTTACCGGGCGGCTTCGTGCGGGTCGAGGAGCAGGGCGGTGAAGACCTGGAGGACGCGGCGCACCGCGAGCTGGAGGAGGAGACGGGCCTCCCGCGCGACCGCGTCTACCTGGAACAGCTCTACACCTTCGGCCGGCCCGACCGCGACCCGCGCACGCGCGTGGTGACGGTGGCGTACTACGCGTTGGTGCGTCCGGAGCTGATCCCGCTCACGCGCGCCGCGACGGACGCGGCCGACGCCCGGTGGTTCTCGGTCGCAAAAGAGGTCCCGGAGCTCGGGCTCGCCTTCGACCACGAGCAGATCCTGAACTGCGGCCTGGAGCGCATTCGCGGCAAGATCGACTACGCCCCGATCGGGTTCGAGCTCGTACCGGAGACCTTCACGGTCTCGGAGCTGCGGGGTGTCTACGAGGCGATCAAGGGCACGGCCTACGACCCGGCGAACTTCCGCCGGCGCTTCCGGCGCATGTTGACGGACGGAGTGATCGTGCAGGCGCCGGGGAAGCGCGCGACGGGCAGGCGTCCGGCGACGGTGTACCGGTTCGTGCAGCGAGGGTCCTGACCTCGCGGTGGATTGAACGCGGACCGGGCCGGTCCGCTATCTTGCTGCGGGAGACCGCGAGCCGACCGCCCCCGATCCGCCCCCACCGAGGAACCCCCGTGTCCCAGTCCCAGTTCCCTCTCGAGCAGAGCGCCAAGGGAGCGTTCGTCCGCCAGCGGAGCGCCTTTCGCCGGTGGGTTTGCGCCGGCGACGCCGAGCTCCCCGCCGCGGCCGACCGCTACCATCTCTACGTCTCGCTCGCCTGCCCCTGGGCGCACCGGACGATCATCGCCCGCCGTCTGAAGGGCCTCGAGCACGCGATCGGGATGAGCGTGGTCGACCCCATTCGCGACGAGCGCGGTTGGGCCTTCCGGGAGGGACCGGGCCAGAACGAGGATCCGGTGAACGGCTTCGCGTTTCTGTCCGAGGCGTACGCGGCGACGGATCCGTCGTTCGAGGGCCGCGTCACCGTTCCGGTGCTGTGGGACCGCGAGACCGCGAGCATCGTCAACAACGAGTCGTCCGAGCTCTTGCGCATGCTCGACCAGGAGTTCGGCGAACACGCGCGGAACGACATGGAGCTCTACCCCGCGGAGCTACGCGGCGAGATCGACGAGATCAACGGACGCGTCTACGAGCACGTGAACAACGGCGTCTACCGCGCCGGCTTCGCGACCTCGCAGGAGTCGTACGAGCAGGCCGTGGTCGGGCTGTTCGGGATGCTGGACGAGCTGGACGAGCGCTTGGCGAACCGGCGCTACCTGGTGGGAGCACGCCTGACGGAGGCGGACGTCCGGTTGTTCACGACGCTCGTCCGCTTCGACGCCGTGTACGTCGGCCACTTCAAGTGCAACCTGCGCCGCATCGCCGACTACCCCCACCTCTCCGGCTACCTGCGCGACCTCTACCAGACCGAGGGCTTCGGCGAGACGGTCGACCTCGACCACATCAAGCGGCACTACTACGTGACGCACGCGTCGATCAACCCGACGCGGGTCGTCCCGGTCGGGCCCGAGCTCGACCTCGAGGCGCCGCACGGTCGGGGATGACGCCGAAGTGGAGACCAAGATGAGCGCGGAGCCCTCCTCCCCCGTCACGACGATCTTCGCCCGGAAAGTGCGAGCGGGTTTCGAGGCGCAGTACGAGGAGTGGCTCGCGGGCATCTCCCGGACGTCCTCGGGCTTCGCGGGCAACCACGGCACGACGATCCTCCGTCCCGGAGAGGGTCGCGACGAATACATCGCGATCACGCACTTCGACTCTGCCGAGAACCTCGAGCAATGGCTCCGCTCGTCGGAACGGAGCGCGTGGCTGGAGAAGTTGCGGTCGATCGACATCTGTCGCGAAGAGGTGATGTCGCTCGCAGGCATGGAGCGCTGGTTCACGCTCCCCGACCAGGGCGCGGCGGGACTTCCGCCCCGCTACAAGACCGCCACCCTGATCTTCCTCGGGCTCTACCCCGTGGTCCTGCTCCTGAACGTCGTCCTGAAGCCGTTCCTGAGCGGACTCCCCGGCCCGTTACAGGTGCTGGTCTCCCTGATGATCTCGATACCGCTCATGGTCTGGGTCGTCCTTCCCTACCTCACGCGCCTGTTCTTCAGGTGGCTCCACCCGAGGCCCGTCGGGTGAAGTCCGGCGAGGACTCGGCTCCGCGATCCCACCCCTCAGCTCGCCGAGCTGGCCTGCGATCGTGTAGCGGCCCTCGGTTCGCGTTCCTACGCGTTGCAACTCGAGGGGACCGAAGCTCGTGGACCAGTGCCCCGCGAAGTCGTCGGAGCTGGACTCTCCTGCACTTGCGAGCACAAGACGGAGCACAGGAACCACGTCGTGAACATCGGACCCCAGGAGACAGTCTAGCAAGCGCTCCTCAGCGCCCTGTCGTGGTCGGCAAGTCGCCGTCCACGAGGCGCGTTCCCGATCCACACCGCGGTGGCCAACGACGTCCCGCTCGCTCTTTCGAGCTCGTCATGGTGCATGGAGGGACTTCGAGTCTAGCCCAGGCGAGCTCGGTTAGACTCGGGACGTGAAGATGACTCCGGTCACGGTCGCCCTCGTGGCGGTGGTGAGCTCGCTCGCCACCGTGGGCGCGCTCGAGCTCTTGCGCGGCTCGCGTTCCGGCTCGCAACGGGCCCTGGCCGTCGAACCGCGGACAGAGTCCGCCGAGGCTCCTGCTCCGCGTGAGATCGAGCCGCTCGTGTCGCCGACTCGAGCGACGCGCGCTCTGGATCCGCCGACGGAATACGCGGATCGTCTGGCCGAGCTCGAACGACGCATCGCCGAGCTCGAGCTCGGTTCGACCTCACGCCGCGCGGCCGTGGACTCGGCCACCGACGAACCTCCCGCGGGGGACGACCTGCGCGAGCTCGTTCTCGACTGGGTGGCCGAGGAACGCGAGGCCCGGTGGCGCGCCGCGGAGCTCGAGGAAGAGGAAGGCCGGCGCACCGAGCTGGAGTTCGAGACCCGCTTCAGCGCTCACATGCTGGCGGAGGAGCACGATCTCCTCGCCTGGCAGGAGGCGAAGCTGGCCGAGGTCTTCCTCGAGATCGAGACGCGGCGCC
This sequence comes from Planctomycetota bacterium, assembly GCA_029259655.1. Lineage (GTDB taxonomy): Bacteria > Planctomycetota > UBA1135 > UBA1135 > OFTM220. The sequence continues at coordinate 32,514 of JAJDET010000308.1, read as the reverse complement.
GGGAGATCGACGAGAGCTTCGACCTGACCGTGGACGATCCCCGGGAGGTCGAGGCGCGCTACGACGAGTTCGACGAGTGGGCGGAGGAGCGCCTTCGGGAGGGACTCGGCCCGGAGCTCTTCGAGGTCATCCATGGCGAAGAAGAGGACTACGAGGACTGACTCCGTACACCGCCTGATGCCCGGTCCCATCCTCAATACGTTCGGCGAGCGCCTCGACCACGAGCTCTGCGCGGGCGACCCGGGCGCGGACGACCTCGTCGTGATCGGCCACGGCGTCACGGCGAACCGGGACCGGCCCTGGCTCGTCGCCCTGTCGGCGGCGCTGACCGAGGTCGGGATCCCGTCGCTGCGCTTCTCGTTCTCGGGCAACGGTGACTCGGACGGTCGCTTCGAGGACTCGACGATCACGAAGGAGGTCGCCGATCTCGGTTCGGTGCTCGACGGTCTCGAGGGACGGCGCGTGGTCTACGTCGGGCACAGCATGGGCGGCGCCGTCGGCGTGCTGCGTGCGGCGACCGACGACCGGATCCGGGCGCTCGCCTCGCTCGCCGGCATGGTGCACACGCGCGACTTCGCCGAGCGCAAGTTCGGCGCCCTCGAGCCGGGTCGCGACGTCATGTGGGAGAAGCCCGAGTGTCCGCTGTCGCGGGCCTTCGTCGACGACCTGACCGCGATCGACGACGTGCTCCCCCAGGCGGCAAAGATCCGGATCCCCTGGCTCCTCGTGCACGGCACGGACGACACCGTTGTCCCCCCGCGCGACTCGCATGACGCGCGCACCGCCGCCGGAGAGAGGCCCGAGCTCGTGGAGCTCGAGAGCGCCGATCACGTCTTCACGGGCGACGCGACGCGCGCGATGACCGAGGCCGTAGTCGCCTGGTGTCGCCGGGTCCGGGCTGACTGACGAGGAGCCGCGGAGCTAGGACGCCGACTCCAAGCTCACGTGGAAGACGGGCGAAACGAAGTCTTCCGGCAGGTAGCCGTCGGGAACGCACTGCATCTCCATCGTGCCGACCAGGGTCCCGTCTTCCTGAAGCGTCACCCGGTAGACTTCGATTCCGGGACCGCGCTGGTTCAGGTGGCCCCACTCGAGGGTCTTCCCCCCATCAGCAACGCGTGTGAAGTCGTGCTCCCGCGTCCCGAAGTCCTGCCCGCGGATGCTCCCGTTCGTGCGGCCGACGACGACCTCGCCGCGCACTTCCAGGGTGAGGATGAGATCCACGGGGACGCCACCTTCGTGCAACGAGGTTCCCTTCCAGGTCCCGACGAACTCCCTCGCGTCGGCGAGGGTCGGAGGCGGGAGGCTGGTCAGCTCCTCGATCCCGGGATTCTTCGTCTCGTTCTCTACCACCGATTGAACGTGACGCAACGGCACGGCCACGGGATAGCCGTACTTCCGGGAAAGCGCTTCGTAGTGCGCCGCGATCTCCCCCGGAGCGATCTTCCCCGTGTTCGGCTCGGCGTAGTCCGCGAACAGGTCCTTCAGCGCGAGGATCGTCCCGAGGAACGCGACCGACTCTGCGTCTCGTCGAGCCCGCGGATCCGGGACAGTCGGTAGCTCGGCGAAGCGCTCGAGCTCAGCTCTTGATCGCCAACGGCGCCGACGACAGCGTTCCGTTCATCTGGCGTGGCCTCGGCCCGGAACGGCCTGGCGAGACCATCCGCGAGCGGATCGACTGGTTGAAGAGCGGCGAGTAGTGGAACTACTGGAAACGATGAGCTCGTGTTCAGCCCCCCGGGAGCGCTCGCTGCCGATCAGAGCCCGAGCACGAGGTCCAGCGCGTTCAACAGCACGGGACGTTCGCCCGTCATCGACACGCCGGAGGGAGTCATCAGGAGGACACTCTCGAATCGCATTCCCTGCGTGAAGACAGGGACTCCGATGAGGGACGCATCGAACGGCACGTCGATCGAGTGCACGCCGGTGACACTGGTGTCCGTCACGAGGGGGGGCGAGACCAGGAGCTCCTGCCCCCCCATGACGAAGACCCCGGAGGCTGGGCCGCCCAATCCGGTGACCACGGCTGTGAACTGCGCCATGGAGCCGATCGTGGGGGTCAGATCGATCGTGGACTCCCAAGTCGTGCCGACAACCGGGTTCGTCACACAGTCGAAACCGAGCGGATTGATGCCACTTCCGGTTCGAACAGTGCATGACGCCATTGCGCTGCGGGCGAACACGAACGCGTTGTCCGAAGAGCTGGCCGAGACGTACACGTTCCCAGCTTCGTCCGCGACGATGCCCTGGGGGAATCTGAGCAGCTTCCCTTGTCCAGGCCCCGCCCCATCGAGGATCGCGCTGACGTCCCCGTTTCTGATGCAGAAGATCCGGGCGCTGAGGCCCCAGCCGGAGCACGTGACATAGACGTCCCCCGACGGTGCGACGGCGATACCCCTGGGGCTCCACATGTCGTTTCCGTGTCCGTCGCCGAGCACGTCGATGATCTTCGTGATGTCCCCACCGGGGTCGACCTCGAACGCGTTGTTGGAGCGGGTCCCGGCCACATAGACGTGCCCGGACTCTGACGCCGCGATGCGCTCGGCGCCGTCGAGCATGTTCCCCTCTCCGTCCCCGGTGGCGTCGATGATCTCGGTGATCGTGCCTGCGGGAGTGATCTCGAACACGTTGTCGCTTTGCCTACCTGCCACGTACACGATACCGGCCGGGCTCGCGACGACTTGGGATGGACCGTCGAGCGTGTTCCCCCTCCCGTCCCCCGTGGCATCGATGATCTGCGTGATGCCGCCGTTCGGCGTGATCTTGAACACGTTGTCGCTGCGGCGCCCGGAGACGAAGACGTCGCCCGCCCTGTTCACGGCGATCCCGCGCGGGAGTCTCAGGCGCGCGCCGAGCCCGTCTCCGCCTGCGTCGATGATCTCGGTGATCGCGCCTGCCGGGGAAATCTTGAACGCGTTGGCGGATGCCTCCCCGGCCACGAAGACGTTGCCGAGGTGATCCACGGCGATAGCCTTCGGGAGGTCGAGCGGGCTGAATCCGTCCCCCGTTTCGTCAATGATCTGCGTGATGGTCCCGCCCGGCGTGATCTTGAACACGTTGCACGACTTGTACCCCGCGACATAGACGTTTCCGGAGCCATCTATCGCGATCCCGTCTGGCGATTCGAGCACGTGCCCCTGGCCGTCTCCGAGGGCGTCGATGATCTCGGTGAACTGGGCGCTGACGGCAGCTGGCGAGATCAGGATGATGAGTACACCGAGTGTGCACGTTCTCAACAGGTAGTGTGCGGGATTCATGCTGCGCTTCCTCACGGAGCGGAGCTCGATGGCAGGACCGCTCGACCACGATACTAGCACGAGCAGCTATTGCCGGAGCGCGTAGCGCACTCGCGTACGCCTCAAATCCCCGCGCGCTCGAGCTCCTCGTGGGTGATCGTGCCGGCGTGCACGCGGGCCTTCATCAGGTGGCAGAGCACGCGCACGCCGTAGAGGAAGCGCGCGTTGTAGAGGTTGACGGGGTGCGAACGTGTGTAGCGGCGACTGGAAGTCTCGCCGAAGAGCTGCATGCCGCGCTGGATGTAGTCGGGATCGCTGAAGTCGAAGGCCTCGTCACCGACGGCCATCGGCTCCCAGTACCACGCCGCGTAGGCCATGAGGAACTTCATGCGCTCGGGGTCGGCCGCCTGCTCGGCACTGAGGTCGCAACCGACGCTCATAGCCTCACGCAACTTGGCGCCGCCCTCGCGGTAGCCGTCCACGCCGAGCGTGATCAACCCCCATTCGTGCCCGTCGAAGGAGCGGCAGCTACCGAAGTCGAGCAGCCCCAGGCGGCCGTCCTCGAGCACCATCACGTTGCCGGGGTGCGGGTCGCCCCAGCACAGGCGCTCGCTGAAGAAGAGCCGGCCGGTGGCGCGGTTCAGCAGGGTCCCGATGCGATCGCGCTCGGATTGCGGCGGGTTCGTCGCGAGCCACTCGGTGAGGTGCAGGCCCTCGAGCCGCTCCATGCTGAGGATGCGGCGCGTCGAGAGGTCGCGGAAGACGCGCGGGACCACGACGTCCTCGAGCTCGGACAGGGCCTCGCGCGCGCGCTCCAGGAAGCGCGCCTCGCTCTCGTAGTCGACCTCGAGCAACAGCATGTCGCGCACGTACGCGATCTGCGCGGCGAAGTTGTCGCCGTCTGGCCCGAGGCGCATGGGCGCGGCGAGGATCGAGAGGTTCTTGAAGTCGGACTCGATCGTGCGGCCGATGCCGGGGTACTGGATCTTGACCGCCAGCTCGTCGCCGTCGCGAGTGCGTGCCCGGTGCACCTGCCCCAGCGAGGCGGCGGCGAAGGCTTCGCGCTCGAAGCTCTCGAAGAGCTCCTCCGGCTCGGCGCCCAGCTCGTGCCGCACGTGCTCGCCGAGGAGCGCGTAGTGCATCGGCGGCGCCTCGAAGTGCAGCATCGCGAGCGTGTTCGTCAACTGCTCGGGCACGAGGTCGGGATAGTTGGCGAGGATCTGCCCGACCTTCATCACGGCGCCGCGCATGTAGCCCATGCTTCCGAGGATGGCGAGCGCCGCCCGCAGACGTTGCTCGTTGGTGCGCCGCGTGCGCTCCTCCTCGCCGGCGAAGGCACCGCGCACATGGGTGACCATCCATCCGGCCGCGATCTTCGCGGAGAGCGTTCCCAGGGACCACGCGCGGTGCACGCGGCCGGTGGGAACGGGACGACTGGCGAGATCGGCGAGGATGCGCGCCAGCTCGGCCTGCGCGCTGGTGGGTTCTTCCAGCTCCTCGGGCAGGCTGGCGATCAGATCGGCGATGCGGGCTTCCATGAAGCTAGCTCCTGGTGGCGGGTCCCGATGTCGGCGGGGCGGGGTTGGCGAGCGCGAGGGCGAAGACGCGCAGCGATTCGTCCAGCACACCCAGCGTGTCCTCTTGCTGCGGCGACTCGTCGCCGCTCCAGAAGGCCATCACGCCGAGGTAGAGGGTCCAGTAGAGATGCAGGGTCACGGGTCCGACCGACGGCGCGGCGGTGGCGCCGGCCTTCGCGATGAGCTCCTCGACGACCTCGAGGTGAGCGAGGCGCAGGTCGGCGCCGCGCTGGGAGATACCGGAGTGCGCGAAGGGCGAGAGCGCCGTCTCCAGCACCGTCCCCACCAGGCCCCGGTAGGCTTCGAGCCGCCGCAGACCGGTGACGACGTGCAGGAACAGCTCCTCCGAGAGCTCCTCGCCGCCGCGCAGCTTCGCGCGGAAGTCCGCGCGTCCGGCGTCCAGGGCCTCCTCGACCAGGGCGACCGCGAGGGCCTCCTTGCTGTCGAAGTAGTTGAAGAGCGTGCCCGCCGCGATGCGCGCCTCGGCGGCCAGCTCTCGGATGGTCGTGGCCTCGAAACCGCGCGCCACGAACAGCCGCCGGGCGGCGGCCAGGATGCGCTCGCGCGTCTCGCGCTTGGTGTCGCTGGTGACCCTCACGGCAGCTCCAAAATGAACATGTTCACTTTATCGGCGAGATTCGGCCTCATGTCAAGGCTTTTTGTGAACGCATTCACTTTAGAGCCGGTGAGCGCAAACCCGGAGCCTTCTAAAGGATGTGAACTGACTGTTGTGTGCCTGACTCCGGACCGCCCTCGAGCGCGCGCGGATCCCGTCGCTCAGTCCTGTCGGCTCGTCTCGAAGAAGTCGTACTCCTCACCCTCTTCGTAGGTCAGCGCGTCGCCATCGATGATGTGCGCCGCACCCTGCAAGCACTCGATCAGGGACGGGTGCGGCAGGATGGAGCGGATCAGGTAGGAGTACGGGAGCTGTCGCTCGATCATGATGGACGCGGCCGCGATCAGCGTGTCCGCGTCGCGTCCGATGACGCGCACGCCGAGGATCCGATCGTCCCCCTTCGGTCCGACGATGAGCTTCACGAACCCCAGCGGCGGGTGCATCGCGTGCGCGCGGTGGTTGCGGCCGTAGGGGTACTTCCCGACACGGACGTCGCCGTGGAGCTCGCGGGCGGATGTCTCGGACAGCCCGGCGCCGGCGATCATCGGAATCGTGAAGATGATGTACGGCACGTGGTCCATCGACTGCTCGAACTCCTCGTCCAGGATGTGGTGCGCCGCGCAGCTCCCCTCCGCCTGGGCGACGTGCACGAGCGCCATGTCCAGCGGAGTGTTCCGGGCGCCCACGTCCCCGACCGCGTAGATGTGCGGGACGTTGCTCTGCATCGAGCCGTTGGTCGGGATCCAGCCGCCGCGACCGCGCTCCACGCCGACGTCCTCCAGGCCGAGCCCGTCCGTGCACGCCACCCGGCCGACGGCCAGGAGGACGGCCTCGGTCTCGAGGACCCGCCCGGTCGACAGGGTGGTCCGCACCCCGTCCGCCGTCTTCTCCAGTTTCTCGAAGCGGCTCGACGGGACGACCTCGATCTCGCGCTCGACGAACGTGCGCGTCAGGAAGGCGCTCAGGTCGGGATCCTCCATCGACAGCACGCGGTCCTGCGAGTCCACGAGCGTGACCCGGGCGCCGAGCGCCGCGAAGATGCTGGCGTACTCGCACCCGATGACCCCCGCGCCGAGCACGGCGATCGAGCTCGGCAAGCTCCTGCAGAGGTTGACGGTGTCGCTGTTCAGCACGCGTGCGTGGTCCACCTCTACTCCGCTCGGCACGCGCGGTCTCGAGCCGGTCGCGATGACGAGGTGGGGCGCGCGCACGCGCTCGTCCCCGACAAGGACCGTGTTCGCGTCCTCGAGGACGCCGCGCCCGTTGAGCACGACGACGTGGAGGCGCTGCAGGCGATCGACGATGGAGGAGTTGAGCCCCTGGGCGGACCGCTCCGTGCCCCGGAGGACCGCCTCGAGGGGCGGGGGCGGCACGCTGCCGAAGATGTCGGGGCGCAGGGACGCGTAGACGTACTGGCGCGTGATCTCGAACTCCGCCTTGGACTTGAAGGCGCCCTCGATCCCGTACCCCATGAGCGGACCGTCGTTGATCACGACCACGCGGCGGCCGCGCAGGGCGAGCGTGGTCGCGGCCGAGAGCCCGCCGGGCCCGGCGCCGAGGATGCAAACGTCGGTTTCGATCACTGTCTGGTGTCGGAGGGTGGAGTCGGACGAGTACGCCCGCGAATCTTACCCGCGGCGGAAGCCTGGGAGGGGTCGAGCCATCGCTCTCGCGCTAGCGCGGCGGTGCCTCCAGGAGCCGCTCCGACGCGAGGTAGAGCACGTGCATCCCGGAATGGATGGCGAACTCGTCGGGAGGGTTCACGCGCTCGATTCCGGATTCCACGAGGGTCACACCGATGACGAGGCCGCCGCGCCTGCGCAGGTCGAGAGCCTGGGTCATCTCGCCGTAGGTGCGAGCTTCGAGATCGGGTGGCAGCGCACCGGCGTAGAGCGACGACTCGCCGCGCAACACGACCTGGCTCAGGGTGTCCGCGGTCCCGTGGTGCTCGATGGCGTGGGCGAGGAGCGAGAAGCCGAGCCGGCGCGTCTCGATGACCTCGTCGGCGCCGGCAGCGCGTGCGTGCTCCACGTTCTCGGAGTCCAGGATCTCGGCGACGAGATAGAGCTCTCGCTGGCGCTCGGCGTGGGATCCTCGTTTCGCGAGGTAGGAGCGGATCGTGAACACGGTCAGGAGTGTGATCGCGTCCGCCTGTTGAGGGCTCACGCGGCGCGCACCCGCGACGACCACGGCCGCGGCGCGGTCGATGCGGACCTTGTCGAGCTCGCTCTCCTTGGTCGGGTCCCCGCGCACCCAGTAGAGCTCCTCCGGAATCTCCGGTGGACGCTCGAGGTCGGCGATGAGAACGATCTTCGTGGTCTCGGCGTCGTGCTCCGCGAGCAGGGTGTCGACGAGCAGGTGCATGCCCTCCTCGTACCCGCAAACGACGATGTGGTTGGTGTAGCTACCCATTCTGAATTGCTCCTCGCGGACGCTGAGCACGGCGTTGAGCAGGCTGTGACCGACGATGCCCGCGAAGAGCGCGAGCGTGAACATCCCGCCGACCATCATGACGCTTGTGACGACGCGGCCGAGCGGCGTGACCGGAACCAGGTCTCCGAAACCCACCGTGGTGATCGTGACGATGGCGCACCAGCACCCGTCGGCGATCGAGGAGATCTCCGGGTTGTGGTCGCGCTCGATGAGGTACAGGCTGCTGCCGCCCAGCAGGACCTCGAGCGCCAGGAACGACAGGGCGAGCGCGAACAGGAACCGGTCGCGCTCGAAGGCGTGGAAGAGCCCGGAGAACGGGTTGCCGTAGCGGAAGACGCGCGCCGTTCGGAGCAGCCTCAGGAGACGCAGGGCGCGGAGTCCCCGCAGCTCGGGCACGAGGGCGGCGACCGTCACGAGGTCCACCAGCATCATCGGGTGGAGCGCGTACCGCAGTCGCCCGAGGAGGTGGACGCGTAAGCGCCCCACTCGCTGTCGCCGGAACACGAGGAGATCGGGCGGCTGGAACGTCGCGACCCGCAGGACGTACTCGAGCGCGAAGAGACCCAGGAGGACGCGATCCACGCTGCGCAGGTGAGCGCGCAAGGCCGTGCCGCGCGGCTGGAGGAGCTCCAGCGCGAACAGCGCGACCGACGCCACGATGAGGGTCCAGACGACGGACGCGACGATCTGGTTGGACCGCGCCTTCGGATCGTGGAAGGCGGCTCGCAGCCTCTCGAATACGGTCCTCACTCCGATCGACCCTAACAATCGGGACGCGGGAACGAGAGCGCGGTTGGCAACGTCGCGTCCTATGATCTCGCCCCGATGCCCCTCAGGATCCTTGCGCCGCTCGGGCCCCTCGCCCTCTTCGCCCTCGCGCCCGTCCTGGCCGCGCAGCAGGAAGAGCACCGCGGTCTGCGCGTCCGTCCCGAGGACGGTGACGCGCAGGACTTCTGGTCGGAAGAGGACATCTTCGAAGGCGACCTGGTCGGCTTGTACGCGAAGCTCGGGGAGCAAGGTCTCTCGCCGTCCTTGTACCTGATCACCGACAGCTCCCGGCCGTTCGGGGGCGGCGTCCGTCACCGGAGGACGGAACGCGTGCTGTTCGGTGCAGCTCTCGAGGTGGACCTGGAAGAGGCGGCAGGCCTCCCCGACACGATCCTCTTCGCCGAGTTCTACTCGCACGCGGGGCGCGACGGCTCGGCCGACGTGGGCGACATCCAGGCCTTCTCGAACATCGACGAGGAGCACGTCGCGCAGCTCGCCGAGCTCTGGCTCGAGCGTTCCTTCGCCGACGGCGACCTGCGCGTCAAGGTGGGCAAGCTCGACGCCAACTCCGAGTTCGCGTACGTGGAGGCGGGCTTTGACTTCCTGCACTCGTCTGCGGGCTACAGTCCGACGGTCTTCGCGTTGCCGACGTACCCGGATCCGGCGGTGAGCCTGAACGTGTTCACGCGGCCGGCCGAGGGCTGGATGGTCGGGCTGGGCCTGTACAACGCGCAGGACGGCGGCGCGGTCAGCGGGCGACGAGGGATGACGGCGGAGTTCGACGAGACCTTCCTGATCGGTCAGGTGGATCGCACGTGGGGGAACGGCGAGGGTCGCTTCGCTCTGGGTCTATGGCATCACACCGGCGACTTCGCCCGTTTCGACGGCGGCACGGACTCGGGTGCGGAAGGCGTCTACGCGCTCGTCGAGCAACGGCTCACGCGTGAGCGCCCCGGGGATCCCGAAGACGAGCAGGGGCTGCGGGTTTTCCTGCAATGGGGTTCGGCGAACGGTGCACTGAACCCGTTCGAGCGGCACCTGGGCGCGGGATTGCTCTACACGGGCCTCGTGCCCCATCGCGACTCGTGGAGGACGGGGCTCTACCTCAGTCACGCCGACCTGACCAATGAACCCGCGGCCCTGCTCGGGGGCAGCGAGCTGGCGATCGAGCTCTTCCAGGAAGTGAAGCTCATGCCGTCGCTGACGCTGAAGCCGGACGTGCAGTTCATCGTCGACCCGTCGGGCTCGGACGCGATCGACGACGCGTGGGTGGCGACGCTGCGCGTCGAGCTCTCGCTCTGAAGTACGCCGGCAGCCTCACTCGGCCCGACAGGATTCCAGGAAGCGACGGCGGTACAGGATGATGAAGACGACGTCGCTCGCGAGGAGGAGGAGCGGTGCGGCCACCAGGACCGGCGGAGGGATCGCCGCCGGGTTCGACAGCTCGAGGGACAGGGCCAGGATCATCACGTTCGCGATGAGGAGGATCCCCCCCCACGCTCCGACGATGGCCGCGCCGGCGCCGTGGAGTCGTGGCCACGCGTGGCGGATCTTGTTCAGGGCATGGACACCGAGCTGCCTACCGATGAACATCAGGACCAGGCCGAAGATGGTCATCGCGAGCACCGAGAGAGACGGGCTGAAAGCGACACCGGACCGCCCGAGCTTCGAGAGCACGATGACGGCGGCGTAGACGAGAGGAAGGGAGCCCGCGCCGGAGAACACGACGGACGCGACCGCAAAGGTCGCGATTTTCTGCACGGGTTCCGCGCCCCGTGATTCGCGCCCGAGCGACTCGAGGTCCGACTTCACCTCGGACGCGCGCTGGTAGCGCCGCGCGGGTTCCTTCTGCAGCGCGCGCAAGACGACTTCGTCCACGTCGACGGATGCCGTCGAGCAGAGCGACGGCGGATCGAAGCGCCCCATCGGAATCTCGCCCGTCAGCATCTCGTAGAACACGACGCCGAGCGAGTAGATGTCGGCGCGGTGATCGACCTCGAGCGGGCTGTCGAGCTGTTCCGGCGCCATGTAGCGAAAGGTGCCGAGCACTTCCTGGGTCCCGGTCAGCGACACGAGCGCGGCCGGCGTCCCGATCAGCTTCGCGAGCCCGAAGTCGGCGATCTTCACGCCGCCCTCGCGGTCGATGAGGATGTTCTCGGGCTTCACGTCGCGGTGCACGACGCCCTGATCGTGGGCGTACTGCAGCGCGTCGCAGATCTTCGGGACGAGCGCGAGCGCCTCGGCCGGTTCGAGCTTTCCCGCGCGGATCAGGTCGCGCAGGTTCGAGCCGTCGACGTACTCCATCACGAGCCAGCCGAAGGAACCGTCCTGGCCGTAGTCGTGGACGGCGACGAGGTTCGGGTGGTTCAGGCGCGCGAGAGCCTGCGCCTCGCGCGCAAAGCGCTCGGCGAAACCCGCTCGTCCTTCCGCCTCGGGGGCGATGACCTTGAGCGCCACCTCGCGGTCGAGCTTCTTCTGGCGTGCGCGATAGACGTATCCCATGCCGCCGCGCCCGAGGAGCTCGAAGAGCTCGAGGTCGGGCAGCCGCTCCTCGATCTCGGCGCGCACGCGTTTCTCCTCCTCGGCCGCGCGCTCGGCGGCTTCCGGATCGCCGGAGGCGTCTCCGAGCGCGGCGCGAAAGAGCTCCTGCGGCTCGAGGCCCTCGATCCCCTCTTCGGCGTTGCTGGACATGACCGGATCTCCTTCTCCCCCCCAGAGAAGGAACCGCAGGTGGAGGTTACGAGAAAACCGGAGCTCAGGATCCCCGTTCGCCCCCGAGCAACTCGACCTCGTCCTGCAGCGCTTCCAGCTCGGACCTCAGGCTCCTCAACTGCTTCGAGTTCGCCTGGGCCGTCGCAAACGCGGAGAGGACGAAGATGAAGCCGACGATCGCGAATACCTCCATGGGTTACCTCCAGTGCGGCGTGTTTCAGCGCTCCAGGGCGCGGAAGAGGTGGTGCAGCTCGTCCTCGATCTCCTGGGGCAGATCGACGGTCCGGGCGACCTCCTCGAGGAGGAGCTCGCCGTAGCGCTTCTTGAGGCGGTGTGCGGCCACCTTGACGGCGACGGTCGTGAGGTCCAGCTCGTCGGCGACGGTCGTGTAGCCCCCTTCGACGCTCTCGCCGGCGAGCGTCGGCTTGAGGCGTTCGAAGAGCGCGCGCTTTCCCTTGTCCGTCTCCTCGACGCGAAGTCGTTCGAGCGCGCGGCGCAAGAGCGCGAGCGCCCACTGGCGCTCGTAGTCGCCCTCGGGCGTGCGCGTGTCGGCCGGTTCCAGGGCGAGCTCGGATTCATCGTCGAGCGAGAGCGAGAGGAGCGGTGCGCCACCACCGCGCTTGAGGGCGCGCTCCCGCTCCTTCTCGTTCGCGAGGAAGTTCTTCACGGAAGCGAGGAGGTAGGAACGAAAGCGTCCGCGAGCGGGATCCAGCCCCTCGACGTCGCGCCGTTCCAGGAACGTGGAGAAGAACCCCTGGGTCAGGTCGCGCGCCTCTTCCAGGCCGTGGCCGCGACGACGGACGAACCCGTAGACCGGACGCCAGTAGGTCGAGCACAGCTCCTCGAGGGCGGCCGCGGAATCGGCCGCTCCGGCAGCGAGCACCACGCTCCAGCGCGTGGTGTGGAAACGGGACGCGCCCGCCGGACCGATCGAGGAAGTCACGGCGCCTACCGTAACCGGTTCGACCTGGACTCCTGACAGAACGGCGTCAGGAGGGAGGCGATACCCTTCGCGAGTAGACCAGCACCCGACCGAGAAGGACCCGCATGAATCTCGTGACACGATGGGCTCGTACCTCTCCCCCCGCCTTGGCCGCAGCCCTGTGCCTGATCATGGTCGGCTGCGCGAACACCCGTTCGAGTACGAGCACGACTCCGGCGATGACGCATCAGCACCACACCATCGACTACATCGAATTCACCGTCCTGGATGTGGCCGAAGCCAAGCGCTTCTACGGCGCTGCGTTCGGCTGGACCTTCACCGACTACGGCCCGGAATACGCAGGCATCCAGAGACCCGGTGGCGGTGAAGTCGGAGGACTGAATCTGGGCCCGAAGGTCGACCGTGGAGGGCCGCTCGTCGTGCTGTACTCGACCGACCTCGAGGAGAGCATCGAGGCCGTCCGATCCGCGGGAGGTCGGATCGTGAAGGAGCCCTTCGCATTCCCGGGCGGCCGCCGGTTCCACTTCCTGGATCCCTCGGGCAACGAGCTCGCGGCTTGGTCCGAGCAGTAGCCGGGTCGATCGGCCCGAGAGGGCTTCGTCGCCCCGTCCTATGCCGGCGCGCCCTCCAGCGTGCGCAGCAACTGCTCGGCCGAACTGCGCCAGTCCGCCGGACTCTCCTCCTTCGCTGCGCCGGGGGAGCCCGAGACGGGAGACTCGTTCGCGATGATCTCCTGCGTCTCGACCAGCAGCCGCACGACCTTCTCCGTCAACTTCACGCGCAGCCTCGGAGAGAGACAGGCGAGATGCGGAGGCGACAGGTCGTTACGAACGATGTCCTCGGCATCGTCGAGGAGCTTCTCGACCTTGGTGGACTTCGAGGCGGGGCCGTGTTCGTACACGAACCGCGCGGTCCAGTGGCTCTCCAGGTAGAACTCCCGCAGACGCGCCACGATGCGATCCCCGAGGAGGTCCCTGACTTCGAACCAGAAGGGCTCGCAGGCGCGCACCATCGACGGGGGTAGGGCCGCTAGATAGAGATCGTCGGGCGGCGACTCGCTGTCGAACAGCCGGCACCAGATCACCCAGCTCCGGTGCAGGTCGCTCACGGACGCAGCAAAGCCCTCTACCATCGTCATGACGTCCTCCTCGTTCGCGTTGGGCGCCATTCTAGCCGGTTAGGTGTGCCCGTTCCGTTGCCGGCTGCCTTTCAGCCCTGCGGTCTATTGTAGTAACCCAGCCGCCGAATCGCCGAGAGGCCCGGGCGCTACAATTCCATCCAGGAGCAAGAGAGGAGTCGCGATGGATCAGGCCGTCTACGGCGGACGCAAGGGTCGCAAGTCGGAGCTGCGCGAGAGCGCCGACATGCTCGTGGTTCGGGCTCGTGAGGGTGCGAGCGTGCTGCGCGCATTGCACACGCGCCATTCGCGCAGGCTGTTCCGCCAGTGCAGGGAGGAAGCGCGCTTCCCCGACGCGGGCGTTGCGGTGTTGCGCGCGCCCGTGAAGACCAAGAAGGCCCGCGACGAGGTCCGGGCTCAGTTCAAGACCGAGAAGGCGCTGCAGTTCGCGGGGCGCGTCCTGCAGGACCGCCGCTCGGGACGACCGGTGGTCTACACCGAGAACCTGTTCGTCAAGTTCGGCGACGGCCAGGCGCCGTCGCGTTGCAAGAAGCTGATCGGGGAGGCGTCGTTGAAGGTCAAGCGCGCGCTCCCCTACAGCCGGAACGCCTGGTTCGTCGAGGCGAAGGAGGGCACCGGAACCGAGGTGTTCGCGTTGGCGCGCGGCCTGCTGCGCCTTCCCGAGGTCGAGTGCTGCCATCCCGAGCTGGCCCGGCCGGTCCGCCGCCGGCGCGCCTACGCCCGTCAGTGGCACCTCAAGAAGACCCGGGTCGACGGGCGCACGGTCAACGCCCACGCCCGCGTGGTGGATGCGTGGCGATACACTCGAGGACAGGGCATCACGATCGCCGTGATCGACGACGGGATCGACTGGCGCCACCCGGAGTTCCGCGGCGCCGGCAAGGTCGTGAGCCCGCGCGACGTGACTCGCGGCAAGAACACCGCGCGCCCCGTCTTCGTCGACGACAATCACGGCACCGCGTGCGCTGGAGTCGCTTGTGCGAGCGGTCGCCACGGCGCATCGGGTGTAGCGCCGGCCGCGAGCCTGCTGCCGATCCGATCGGCCTCGGGGCTCGGCACGCAGCAGGAGGCCGACGCGATCCGCTGGGCCGTGGACAAGGGCGCGGACGTGATCTCGTGCAGCTGGGGACCCGAGGACGGCGACCCCGAGGACCGGCACGACGCGTTGCACGACCAGGTCCACGACCTGCCCGACTCGACTCGTCTTGCGCTCGAGTACGCGATCACCCATGGGCGCGGCGGCAAGGGTTGTGTCATCACCTGGGCCGCGGGCAACGGCAACGAGAGGGTCGACAACGACGGCTACGCCAGCTTCGACAAGGTCATCGCGGTCGCGGCGTGCAACGACCGCGGCCGCCGGTCGACGTACAGCGATCACGGGAAGGCGATCCTGTGTGCGTTCCCGAGCAACGACTTCGGCCCGCCCGAGCCGCTCACGCCGGGAATCTGGACCACCGACCGGAGGGAGGGCGCAGGCTACAACCCCAACGAGGGCGGTGGGGATGCTGGGGGCCAGTTCACCGAGGACTTCGGTGGCACATCCAGCGCGTGTCCCGGTGTGGCCGGTGTCGCGGCGCTGGTCCTCGCAGTCAATCCCGCTCTGCGCTGGGACGAGGTGCGCGATGTCCTCGCGCGCTCGTGCGATCGAATCGACAGGAACGGCGGCCGCTACAACTCGCGGGGACGCAGCCGCAAGTACGGATTCGGCCGACTCAACGCACGCAGGGCCGTGCAGCGGGCGCGGGCGCTCGTCGAGGGTTGAGGAGAGAGGCGCGGCTGCGCCGTTTCACTTCGACGCGTCCTGCACGTCCGGTGCGCGGCGCCGGTTGGTCCCGCTCATCTCGCTCTGGACCTTGCCGGAGGCGTCCAGGTTGACCGTCGACCACACCTCGACCCCGTCCTCCGCGAAGCACGATTCCGTCCTCTGCGTCGTGTCGCCGTAGCGCGTGACCTCGGTCATCGTCAGGGAGTCGGCGTCCCACGTCATCTCGGACAGGGTGACGAGGCCGTTCGACATGAACGACCACGTCCGGTAGAGGTCCGCGAGCCGGTCGTAGGTCAGGACCTGCATGATCTCGAAGTCGTTCGCGCCGTCCGCGGTCTCGACGAAGCCGGTGGCCCGGGCGAACTCGCCGCCGAGGATCCACTCCACCCGGCGCTCGCCCGTCGCGTACGGGGTCTCGCCTGTCGTGGCCAGGATGTCCCACGTCCCGATGTAGTGCTTCAGTGCATCGGAACCGCCGGACGCGGAGTCGGGAGCATCGGTCGCCGCGGTTGCGCATCCGAGTGTGAGCAAGACCGTGAGGGTCGCGGTGAGCTTCATGGCGGTGATCCTCGATCCGGGACTCGCGGAGTCTCCCGTGGTCTCTCCGAAAAGGGAGAGTCTAACGACTACACTCCGCCCCATGCCGATTCACGTCCGACACACGGGAGTCGCCGCCGGCCCGCTCGCTCTCGTCCTCGTCGCGGGCGCCTGCTCGCCTTCCAGCAGCGCGGAGTCTCCGACGATCGTGCGCCTCGCCGACGCGTTCGATCCCGCGAACGTCGAGGGCGGCGTCGAGGTCGAGCTCCCCGAGCCGATCGCGATGCGCTTCGACGGTCCGCCGCCGGAGCGCGAGGAGCCGGACGCGGAGGAAACACCGGACGATGGGGACGGCGAAGAGGCGTCCGACGAGCCGGAGCCGGATCTCTCGGCGACCTTCGGCTTCGAGGCCCTGCTCGACGTCGAGGACCTGGCCGTGGTCGACGGACACCTGGCGGGCACCACCGGAGCGATCGGCGTCCTGCGCGTCGGGATCGAGCGGCCCGACGACGACGACGTGCTGCATTCCGTCCAGGTCCGGCTACGTGTCTCGAAGGGCGGCACGCTCGGTCTCGGTCTCAGCCGCAAGGAGGAGCACGACCGCGAAGAGCTCGTGCGTGACATGCGCCGCTCCAGCTTCTGGATGTTCTCGTCGGAGATCACCGCCGGCGAGACGGCGCGGCTCGTGACGGTCGACCTGGGACACGCGTCGGCCCAGCGCCTGAGCAAGATCCATCACCTCTTCCTGCAACCGACCGACGCCGAGGGCGCGACCTTCGCGATCGAGGAAGTGCGCTTCGTCACGCGTCGCGAACACCTGGCCGGGATTCCCTCCGGTGTGAGCTGGCAGGGGCTCGACGAGATCTATCGCGAGACGCTCGTCCTGCGAGCCCCCGAGACCGCACGCCTTCCGCTCGCGGTGCACCGCGGCGCGTGGATCGACCTCGCGATCGGGACGATCGGTCCGCACCCGGCCACGTTCCGCGTCACGGCGCGCATCCCCGCCACGGGAGAGGAGGTCCGCCTCCTGCGCCGCACGGTGACGACGCGGGAGCGCTGGGAAGAGGTCCCCATCGACCTGGCCGAAGTCGCCGGCCGCGAAGTCGAGCTCGTCTTCGCCGTCGACTCCCCGGAGCCCGGCGCGATCGGTTTCTTCGGAACGCCGGTCGTTCGCACGCGCCAGGCGCCGCCGCCCGTGACCGGCGCACCGCGCGGCGTGATCCTGATCCTGGCCGACACGCTGCGCCGGGATCACCTCGATGCCTACGGGTACGAGCGCGTGACCGCGCCGACGGTGACGCGGCTCGCTTCCGAGGGCGCGCTCTTCCTGGACGACATCTCGCAGGGCACGTGGACGAAGGTTTCGGTGCCCTCGATGCTGAGCTCGACCTATCCGGCATCGAACGGGATCTTCGACGTGCGGGACCGGCTGCCGGACTCCGTCACGACGTTGGCCGAGTCCTTCCAGAGGGCGGGCTACGCCACCTTCGCCACGTCGTCGGTGTTCTTCACGGGCAAGCTCTCCAACCTCCAGCAGGGGCTGGACGTCCTGCACGAGCGCTCATCGATCGGTGAGCTGGATCACAGCCGCAGCAAGACCGCGCGCGTCTTCGTCGACCGACTGCTCGACTGGATCGAGGCGCGCGAGGGCGGACCGTTCTACGCGCGGTTGCACGTCTTCGATCCTCACGACCCGTTCGAGCCCTACGAACCCTACGAGGGGATCTGGTCCGCTCCCGATGCGAAGGAGCTCCACGAGGAGGCGGTCGAGAAAGTGACCGCGTGGCAGAAGGAGAACGACGAGGAGGAAGAGGAGCTGCCCCCCCTCGAGGAGCTCGTCGCCGCGGAGGTGTCGCCCGAGGAGTTCGTGCGGCGCGAGATCGACTGGTACGACGAGTCGATCCGCGCGATGGACGTCGAGCTCGCGCGGCTCTTCGAGCGCCTGGAGGAGATGGGTCTCGCCGACGAGATCCTGGTCGCGTTCGTCTCCGACCACGGCGAGGAGTTCCTCGAGCACGGCCGCCTCTTCCACGGCTTGTACACCTTCGGCGAGATGACGAACGTCCCGCTCGTGATGTGGGGTCCGCGCTGGGTGCCGCCGGGAATGGTCGTGTCCGAGACGGTGCAGACGCTCGACCTGATGCCGACCCTGCTCGAGCTCGCGGGTCTCTCCCTGCCCCAGGAGGCCCAGGGCCAGAGTCTCCTCCCCCTTATTAATGGGGAAGGCACCTGGAAGCCGCGTCCGGCGATCAGCGAGCGCCGTCGCCCCACGTTCGAGCGCGAGTCGGAGCCCGACGAGACCGAATCCCACGCGATCGTCCACGAGGGCTATCGTCTGGTCCACCACTTCACGCGGCCGGAGGGCTGGCCCGAGTACGAGCTCTTCGACCACGTCGCCGATCCGTTGAACCTGAACGACATTGCCGACGAGCACCCCGAGCTCGTCGAGGACATGGCAGCGAAGCTCGACCTGTGGAAGCGCTGGGCGGAGGCCAACAAGCTCGAGGCCGGCGACGCGGCGGAGCTCACCGCGGAGGAGCGGGCGGAGATCGAGGCGCTCGGGTACGGGTGACCGCGTTCGCGCGCCGAACGTCAGCGGCTCGCGTTGCGGTTCGACCAGCCCGTGTGGACGTACGCGCGCCTCCCGCCCGTGGGCATTCCGGAGATGACCAGGAAGCGGTCCGCGCCGTCGTAGTCCTCGACCTGCGTGCCCTCCTCGAGCTGGCGCAGGAGCTCGGGGGCACCGAGCTTCACCTCGGGCTCGAGCGAGAGCTCGACCCGGTGGATCGTCGGAGCGAGCTGGGTCTTCGCGTCGAAGATCGTGTAGTAGATCGCGCTCATGTCCTCCCGGAACCAGGCGCTCCGCGTCTCGCCGACACAGACCGACCAGTCCTCGTCACCCGTCGGCGGGAACGGGCTCAGGTACAGCTGGCGCGTGCCGGACCGTTCGGAGCTGTAGAGCATCCACTCGCCGTCCGGCGAGAACCTCACGAACCGTTCCCGGCCCTCTCGGCTCAGGTAGTTCAGGTCCTCTCCGTCGAACCCCGGCCCGACGACACGGCACACGGCATCCGCGAACTCCGGCTCGATCGTCGCGTACACGAAGTACTGCCCGTCGGGCGAAACAGCGAGGAGCGCGTCCTCAGACAACTGCTCCGGCTCGCCCCGACCGGACACCGCGTACGCGAAGGACCCTTGCGAGTCGGCGAACGAGGAGACCGCGATGCGCCCCTCGTCCACCCAGATGGGCAGGTAGGCCAGTCCCTCGTGTTGGATGACGGGCGTCGAGACACCGCGATCGAGGTCGTGCACCGAGAACGTCGAGCGCGAGTAACGGCCGGTTCCGAAGACGATGCGCCTGCCGTCCGGGGACAGCGCCGCGCTGCGCAAGTTCTCATGGGGCCGGTCCAGGAACGAGAGCTCCGACTCGTCGAGGTCGAGCCAGGCCAGCTGCCGGTTGTCGCCGGGCCCCGCCTCATTCAGCAGGTACGCGAGCGCACCGTCGCGCGAGACCGACAGCTGGCGCGCCCCCTTGGCATGGATACGCGGTTCTCCCGAGGCCTTCGCCTCGTCGAGCGAGAACGGCACGCTCCAGAGGGACCTCTCGCCCTCGATCTCGACCGAGTACACGAGCAAGCCCCCGCTGGTGAGCACGACATCTCCGAGCTCCGTTCCGGGTACCTGGAACACGTCCTCGGACTCGCCGTCCTGGAAGACCTCGATCGCGTCGAATTCGCGCGAGAGCCGGTGCAGCGCACCGAGGACCCCCCCACCCGGCAGTGGATGGATCATGTGCCAGTGAGCGAACGGCTCTTCGACCGTGGGCTCCAGCAGGACCTCGCGCTCTCCCCCGTCGGCCGGAAGGGTCCAGACCTGCTCCAAGGTGCCGTACAGGAGCCGCCCGTCCTCGAGCCAGTCCAGGAAGGTTCTGTCGTCCGCCTCGCCGCCGGGGACTCGCTCGGGACGCCCGCCGCTCGCCGCGATGCGCCACGTCGCCCCGTCCTGGAGGAACGCGAGCTCGCGGCTGTCGGGGGACCAGCGCAGCTGGTCGACCTCATCGGCGTACACGAGTACGGGCACGAGCTCGTTCAGCCGCCGGACCCAGACGCCCTCGTCGTCCTTCCAGGCAAAGGATCGCCCGTCGGGGGAGATCTGGAAACCCGCGGACCTATCGCCCGGCGCGAAGGTGTGGACCTGGGCGTGCACCTCGGCTTCCGCCGCGGTCTCGGCGCCGGCGGCGAGGCTCGAGCCCTGCGATTCCGAGGTGCTCCGGCCCACCGTGAAGCCCATCGCGAACGCGACGGCGACTGCGATCGATCCCATCGCGATCCACGCGGTACTGAGAGAACGGGCGCCCGGCTGCGCCGTCGTCGCCGCGGCGTCGGGCTCCTGCGCGGCCTGCTCGAGCGCGATGCGCGCCTCGCCCATGTCCCGCAGCCGGTCGCGGGGATCCTTCGTCAGCGTGCGCCGCAGGAGCTCGCTCACGCGTTCGGGCAGCGCAGGCAGGTCGTTCCACTCGGGCTCGGTGCCGACGATCGACGCGAGGACGTCAGGGAGAGACTCGCCGCCGAACGCGCGCTCGCCCGTGAGACATTCGAAGAGCACGCACCCGAAGGCCCAGATGTCCGTGCGGCGGTCGACCGGTTTCCCGCGCGCCTGCTCAGGGCTCATGTACGTCGGCGTGCCGAGGACGAGCCCCTCCTCGGTCATCAAGAAGCTGTCCGACTCGGCCGTGCTCGTCTCGCCTTCGGCCGTCTTCGGTCGGATCGGCTTGGCCAGGCCGAAGTCGAGGATCTTGACGACGCCGTCGGGCGTGATGCGCAGGTTCGCCGGCTTGAGGTCGCGGTGCACGACACCGGCCTCGTGCGCGGCCTCCAGTCCCTCGGCGATCTGGCGGCAGACGTCGATCGCCTCGTCCACCGGCAGCGCTCCGCGCGCGAGCCGGGTTGCCAGGTCTTCGCCCGCCACGAGCTCCAGCGCGAGGAAGCAAAGGTCGCCCTCCTGGTCGACGCCGTGGATGCCGGCAACGTTCGGGTGGTTGAGCGACGCGAGGGTCTTGGCCTCGCGCTCGAAGCGCCGCAGCCGTTCCTCGTCGTCGGCGAGCTCCTCGGGCAGCACCTTGATCGCGACCTCGCGCTCGAGCCGCGTGTCGCGCGCGCGGTAGACCTCGCCCATGCCGCCCGCACCGAGGGGACCGAGGATCTCGTAGAACTGGAGGGACTGGCCGGGGGCGAGGGGCATCGCGGATAGCAATCCTAGCGAGGCGAGTCCGCTCGTCCTCGCTCGATGCGTCGCGCGATCTCCTCGACGCCGCCGAAGAGCTCGTCGTCGATACGGGCGTAGGGCATCGTCGCCTGGCCGAGCTCTCGCTGCAGCGCGTGCTTCAGCGCGCGATCCCGATCGAGTCGCTGCTCGTCGAACGCGATCCCGTGGCGCCGCAAGAGCTCGCGAACCGTCTCGCAATGCTTGCAGGCCTGCCAGGTGTAGAGCTCGACGCGCATGCGGCGCGACTCAGAGTTTCCAGAGCGCGTGCTCGATGCCGCCCTGGATGTAGATCGCGAACATTCCGCGGCCGGGGATCTCCCAGGGCGGATGGGCGATCTCGCCCCCGGCCTCTGCGGCTGTCTTCGCCGCGGCCTCGATGTCGTCCACCAAGAGATAGGCGCGGACGACCGGCTCTTCAGTCGCGCGCATCGGCGCGCGCACGGCGACCATCCCGCCGCCCGCCAGCTGCGCCGTACGCGCGTTGCCGAGCGTCGGTTCCGGGTCGCCGAACGTCATGCCGTGAATCCGCGCGTAAGCGGCACAGGTCGCGTCGACTTCGGGAGTGACGATCTCGAGGTAGTGGACCCGGGTCCCCGTGTGCTCGCCGGCATCGTCCGCGAACCACGAACTGCATACGAACACAGTGAGAAGGAACCACGGCAGGGCGGATCGAACCTTGGGAGTGATCATTGGTGGCCTTTCTCCGCCGCGGTGTGAATCACGCCGAGCGGTATGTCTCTCATGTGTAGCGCCATCGAACCAGTGTAGCTTGGACCTGCCCTGGCGTTCCGTGGCGACCAGGCCGACCTCTTCCAGGACGGCGAGGTGCTGGGAGATCGCCGCTCGGGAAGAGCTGATCCGGAGGGTTCGCGGGCCGCAGGCTGCTATCGTGCACTCCTCGCGATGCCCGCGGAGTCCAACACGCCGAGCTCCTCGTTCGAGGGCGACTTCGCCCCCGGCGAGATCCTGATCGGGCGCTACCGCATCGTCGCGCTCGTCGGCGAGGGGGGAATGGGCCAGGTCTACGTGGCCGACGACCTCGTCCTGGGCCAGCCGGTGGCGGTGAAGTTCCTGCCCGAGCACATCGCGCAGCGCGAGGACGGGCTCGAGCGTTTTCGGGCCGAGGTGCGTCACGCGCGCGAGGTGACCCATCCCAACGTCGCGCGCGTGCACGACATCGGCGAGGTCGACGGCCGGCACTTCCTGACGATGGAGTTCGTCGACGGCGAGGACCTCGCGAGCCTGGTCAAGCGGATCGGGCGGCTCCCGCGCGAGAAGGCGGCCGAGATCGCGCAGCAGGTCTGCGCCGGCCTGGCGGAGGCGCACCGCAAGGACGTACTGCACCGCGACCTGAAGCCCGCGAACGTCATGCTCGACGGCGAGGGTCGCGTGCGCTTGACGGACTTCGGGCTCGCGGTCACGGCGGGCGCGGACGCGCCGATGGCCGGTACGCCGCAGTACATGGCGCCCGAGCAGCTCGCCGGCGTTCCGGCCAGCGTGCGGAGCGAGGTCTACTCACTCGGACTCGTGCTCTACGAGCTCTACACGGGCAGGCGCGCGCTGCGCGGCCGCACGCTCGACGAGCTGCGCCGCGAACACGAGGAGGGGCCGGTCCGGGCACCGTCGAGCGTGCTGGCGGACATCGACGAGCGGGTCGACGGAGTCCTGACGCGCTGCCTCGCGCGTGCTCCCGAGGACCGCCCGGCGTCGGTGCGCGAGGTCGCGCGCGCACTTCCGGGCGGCGACCCGCTTGCCGCCGCGCTCGCGGCAGGGGTCACGCCGTCACCCGAGGTCGTCGCCGCCGCAGGATCGGAGGGGGCGCTGGCCCCGCGCACGGCGCTGGCGCTCCTGCTCGGCTCGGCAGCACTCCTGATCGGCCTGAAGCTGGGATACCGCGCGATCGAGGAGCAGGACGGGTTCTCGTACGGCAAGCCCGCCGCGGTGCTGCGCGAGCGCGCGCGGGAAATCGCGACGGAGCTCGTCGGCGACGAGGAGCTGCCGCACGAGATCCACTGGTACGAGTGGGACGCCGGCATGGCCACGCTGAACGAGTCGGGCGCCGATCCCGCGGTGCAGCCGCTCGTCCACCATTCGCGCTTCGGTCCCGAACCGATCGTGGCCACGGGGACGACCGTCTCCGCAAACGACCCGGCCCCCATCGCGGGCTCGGTGCACGTCGCACTCGACGCCGGAGGCACGCTGCTCTCCTTCCGACACGTCATCGGGGACACGCCGGTGGAGTCCGAGGGGGTTCCCGAGATCACGTGGTCCGGGCTCCTCGAGCGAGCCGGCTTCGAGCCCGGAACGCTTCGCCCCACCGGGTCGCGGCGGGCTCCACCGGACTTCGCGAGCGAGCGCCGCGCGTGGGAGGGAGCGGATGCCGGCGGTGACTACGCACTGCGCATCGAGGCGGCGAGCATCGGTGACCGGCCGGTGCACTTCGCGGTGAACCGCGGCGACACCATGCTGGGCGCGCACGTCACCTCGCGCAACGTACCGGGAGGGTTCGCCTGGTTCATCATGCTCCTGACGGTCGTCGCGGCCGTCGTCGCCTGGCGCAACGTCCGCAGCCGGCGGGCGGACGTCGCGGGGGGTCTGGCCGTCGGCCTCTTCGCCCTCGTCACTCACGTCGTGCTGGTCTTCGGCCAGCACCTCCCGGACACCTTCGTCGCCTTCGGCGCGCACCTGTTCCAGGGCGTTTCTTATTCGGTGCACACCGGTGTCCGCGTCACGGTCTTCTACCTGGCGCTCGAACCCTTCGCGCGTCGCCGCTGGCCGAGCACGTTGATCTCTTGGTCGCGTCTGCTCGAGGGGCGTTCGCGCGACCCTGCGGTGGGCCGGGAGGCCCTCATCGGGATCTTTGCCGCGCTCGCCGTCCATGGCCTGAGCGCGCTCGTGATGGTCGCGCTGAGGCTCGGGGGAGTCGCGGGCTCGGCGCTGCCCGGGCCGGTGACCGGCCTCGCCGGCCCGCTGCAGACGCTCAGTCACCTCGTCCACGGTGCCGGCGACGCCGTCATGTTCGCCGGGATGCTGGTCTTCGTCCTCGTCGTCTTGCGTTCCTTCGTCCGGTTCCCGTGGCTGGCCAACGGACTCTGGATGGCGCTCCTGGTCGCGCCCGTCCTGATCACAGCCCCGGGCAAGGTCGCCCTCTTCGCCTACTTCCTGATCCTGGCCCCGACCCTCCTGTTGCTCCTGACGCGTGTGGGGTTCCTGGCCGTCGTGGTGTCGTTGTTCCTCTTCTTCACGGTCTGGGTGTTCCCCATCTCGTTGAATCCCGGCGATTGGATCTTCCCGTCGAGCCTGATGACGCTCGGCAGTCTGACGCTCCTCACGATCTGGGCCCACCGCGCGGCCGTGGCGGGCAAGTCCGTGTTCGACGTGGGGACGCGGGATCGTGAATGAAGCGCGCTCCCTGGTGTCGTAGCATCTCGACCGCTGCGGCCTCCCGGACGAGGGGACGGCTGATGCGCGCCGCCATGGGCGAGATCCTCCCGACCTTCATCTTCTTCTTCGCCGTCATCGACCCGATCGGGACGGTCCCGGTCTTCATCGCGGTGACGAGCCGTCATTCCGAGCAGGAGAAACGCAAGATCGCCATCAAGGCGACCGGGATCGCAGCGTGCATCCTGCTGTTCTTCGTCGTTGCGGGAGAGCCGATCCTGACGGCGATGAGCATCCCCCTCGAGGCCTTCGAGATCGCCGGAGGCATCGTGCTGTTCCTCTTCGCGATCTCGATGATCTTCGGAGAGAGCAAGCCCGAGGAGGAGATCAAGATGGTGCGCGAGGCGGACGAGACCGCGGTCTTCCCGCTGGCCGTTCCCTCGATCGCAGGCCCCGGCGCCATGCTCGCCGCCGTGCTCCAGACGGAGAACCAGCGCTTCGGCCTGATCGATCAGGTTCAGACAACGGTCGTCATGTTCTCGGTCCTGATCGTCGCGATGCTGCTGATGCTCGCCTCGAGCAGGGTCCAACGCCTGATCGGCGAGAGCGGCGCGAGCATCATCAGCCGCGTGATGGGCATGATCCTCGCCGCGGTCGCCGTGACCAGCGTGCTGGGCGGGATCCGCGGATACTTCGGCATCTAGCCCGCCGTTCCGGCGCCGGATGACCTGTTCGACGCGCTCCCAGGTCATCCGGCGTCAGGACGGACTTGCCTCACAGGGCCGAATCGAGGTCGAACCGATCGAGGTTCATGACCTTGGTCCAGGCCGCCGCGAAGTCGTTCGCGAACTTCTGCTTCGCATCGTCGCTGGCATACACCTCGGCCAGGGCTCGCAGTTGCGAGTTCGACCCGAACACGAGATCGACGGAGGTGGCCGTCCATTCGACCTCGCCCGTCTCGCGGTTCCGCCCCTCGTAGAGATGCGCCCCGTTTTCGGACTTCTTCCACTCCGTGCCCATGCTCAGCAGGTTCACGAAGAAGTCGTTCGTCAACGTCCCCGGCCGTTTGGTGAACACACCGTGCTCTGAACCGTCGTGGTTCGCGTTCAGGGCGCGCATGCCGCCGAGGAGAACGGTCATCTCCGGAGCGGTGAGCGTGAGCAAGTTCGCCCGATCGACGAGCGCCTCTTCCGGACGCCAGTAGTTCCGGTCACCGACGAAGTTGCGGAAGCCGTCCGCCGTGGGCTCGAGCGCTCCGACCGACTTCACGTCGGTCTGCTCCTGGGACGCGTCCGTCCGGCCCGGCATGAAGGGGACTCGAACGTCGAGCCCGGCCTTCTCGGCAGCGGCCTCGACCGCGGCGCATCCGCCCAGGACGATCAGGTCCGCGAGCGAGACCTGCTTGTCGCCGGACTGCGAGCCGTTGAAGTCCGACTGGATCCGCTCCAGCGTTCCGAGCACGTTCGCCAGCTCCCGCGGACGGTTGACCGCCCAATCCTTCTGCGGAGCGAGACGGATGCGCGCGCCGTTTGCCCCACCGCGCTTGTCGCTGTCGCGGAACGTCGAGGCCGACGCCCAGGCGGTCGAGACCAATCGAGGAATGGAGAGCCCCGAGTCGAGGATCTCGCGCTTGAGCGCCGCGATGTCCCGGTCGTCGATCAGCGCGTGATCGACCGCGGGTACCGGGTCTTGCCACTGTTGCGGCGGCGCGACCTCCGGACCGAGCAGGCGCGACACGGGCCCCATGTCGCGGTGCGTCAGCTTGTACCAGGCTCGCGCGAACGCCTTGTTGAACGCGTCCGGGTTGTCGTGGAAGCGCTTCGAGATCGGGCCGTAAATCGGATCCACCTTCAGCGAGAGATCCGTCGTGAGCATCATCGGAGCGTGGTACTTCGACGAATCGTGGGCGTCCGGAACGTTCTCCGGCCCGCCTGTGGGAGTCCACTGATGCGCGCCGGCCGGGCTCTTCGTCAGCTCCCACTCGTACTTGAACAGATTCGAGAAGTACCCGTTCGACCACCGGATCGGCGTGGAGGTCCAGGCTCCTTCGAGGCCGCTCGTGATCGTGTCGCCGCCCTTGCCCGTTCCGTAGGAGCTCTTCCAGCCGAAGCCCTGCTCCTCGAGCGCGGCCGCCTCCGGCTCGGGTCCGACGTGCGTGGCCGGCCCGGCGCCGTGCGCCTTGCCGAGCGTGTGTCCGCCGGCGATGAGCGCGACGGTCTCCTCGTCGTTCATCGCCATGCGGCCGAACGTCTCGCGGATGTCCCGTGCTGCGGCGAGCGGGTCCGGCTTGCCGTTCGGTCCTTCCGGGTTCACGTAGATGAGGCCCATCTGCACGGCGGCGAGCGGGTTCTCGAGCTCGCGGTCCCCGCTGTAGCGCCCGTCGGCCAGCCACTTGCCTTCGGGGCCCCACCAGATGTCGTTCTGCGGTTCCCAGACGTCCTCGCGACCTCCCGCGAATCCGAACGTCTCGAGGCCCGCCGACTCGAGCGCACAGTTCCCGGCGAGCACCATCAGGTCGGCCCAGGAGATCTTCCGGCCGTACTCCTGCTTGATCGGCCAGAGCAGGCGGCGCGCCTTGTCGAGGTTGCCGTTGTCGGGCCAGCTATTGAGGGGAGCGAAGCGCTGCGCGCCGTCGGAGGAGCCGCCGCGACCGTCGGCGACACGATAGGTGCCGGCGCTGTGCCAGGCCATCCGGATGAAGAGCGGTCCGTAGTGGCCCCAGTCGGCAGGCCACCAGTCCTGGGACGTCGTCATCACCTCCTCGATGTCTTTCTTCAGGGCGTCGAGGTCGAGCGTCCCGAACTCCTCGGCGTAGTCGAAGTCCTCCCCCATGGGATCGCTCTTGGCCGAGTTCTGGTGGAGGATCGAGAGGTCGAGCTGGTTCGGCCACCAGTCCCGGTTGGACATGTCGTCGGCCGCCGGCTCGCTCGCCGTCTTCGTGGCCGACGCGAGCGAGGCTCCGTGCATCACGGGGCACTGGGCCTCCTGGGCGAACGCGGAAGGGGCGAGGCACAGCACCGCGAAGCGCGTCAGTGCACGGGCGAAGTGAGTTGTAGAGGCCATGGTTTCTCCTGAGATTGCGGTCGAGCTCCGATGCTCGGTGTGCGCACCGACCGTGGTGAGAAGGCGGTGGGCAGGGAGCCCGACCCCTCGTTATACATTCGCAACGGCCACGAAGTTGGATGCAGATCGCTACTTCGAGACCCCGCCGGGCGACGCGCCTCGGGCATGGGTAGAACGCACCATTCCGCTTTCGCCGGCCCTCCCGGCGAAAGCGTGGGAGTCCGGAGCCGTTCCTGCGCACAAGGGCTGACCCGCCGGCACTCGCCGCTCTGCTCGCGAGTGTCGAACATCTCGAAGGGCATGCCCATGAACTCGCTCTTGAAGTCCTCGACGCCAGAGCACCGGACAGCGTCCCCAACAGTGTCACGTTTCGGGCCGTCGACGATGCGCGCGCCGCGCGGCCTCAGTCGGACGTGTACGTCACGTAGCGTCCCGAGTACGGGTACACGGTCGACGCGTAGCCCGGGTTGATCCACACGTTGTCGATGCGGACCTCGGTGTGGCCGGAGATCTTGCGCTTGTCGATCGGTGTGCCCTCGGCGTCGACGAGCATCTCCATCACGATCGGCGTGACGCCCTGGAGGTGCACGTAGTGGATCTCGCTCACGCCGGTGTGCTCGCCCAGCTCGATCGCGACGTTCTCGTCGTCGAGGCCGAAGAAACGACGGTGGAGCAGGCGATTGCCCTCGTACGTGTACGTCTCGCGAAAGTGCCCGGCGGGCAAGGTCAGCGGCTCTCTCGCGGTGTCGTAGTGCGCGTGGTGGACGGCGTCCTCGCCGGCGCCGGTGATCTCGCGCCAGGTGCGGCGCTCGGCGAAACCGCCGGGTCCGAGGACGAGCCCGCCCGCCGCGTCCGTGTAACGGATGAATGCGAGGTCCCCGGACGCGTGGTACTCGCGGCGCTCGATCGCCTCGCCCGGTACCAGGTCGCCCTTCTTCGTTCGGTGCTCGACGCGCACGAGCCGCTCGGCCCGGTCGCGGTATTCCCAGCGCCGCAGCGAGCCCGCGTCGACGGTCTCGATGGTCCCGAGCTCGATGCCGCCCTCGACCCACGGCCTCGTCGAGCTCGCGCAACTGAACGCGAGCGGTGCGAGGAGCGCGAACGCCAGCCACGGGCTACGGCTGCGCATCGGACAGCCGGAAGACGTCCCCCTCGACGGTGACCTTCACGCGTTCGGGGACGATGATGAGGAGAGAGACGAGCCACGAGAACCCGGTGCCCTTCGCCTTCACCGTCAGGTTGACGATGCCGTCCCCGTTCGCCTGCTCGATCTCCTCGTTCAGGATCGCGGAGAGGTCCGCGTCCGCCGACAGGCCGATCGAGTCGTAGAGCATCCCCCAGTGCGTCCAGGTGCGTTCGAACCGCGCGACCTTCTCGGCCGCCGTCGGCTCGTGCACGCTGCCGTCGGAGGCGACGAAGGATCGCGAGAAGCTAACCGGATGGCGCAGCTCTGCGCCGTTCATCGTCGTGGAGGAGAGCGAGAGACAGCCCGGCAGGAGGCCGAGCGCGAGTGCGAAGACAGCCGGCCTACTCATCGCCGCTCCCCCCTTCTGCGCCGTCCGTCCGCGCGACGATTCGCCCGCGCAGCAACACGTTGGTCACCTCCGCGTAGACGATCAGCAGGTTCCCGCCTCCGCCCCAAGCCTCGAGCTCGTCGACCAGGATCATCCGGTCGTCGAACCCGCCGATGGCCTCGAAGGTGTCGACCTGGGCCTCGTTCTCGTGGATCTGGCTCGAGCGCGAGCCGCCCGCGCCGCCGCTCACGCCGCCCGTCGCGTGGGCGACCTCGGTGAAGAAGTCGTCGACGTGGGTGACTGCGTAGGTCGCGTCCGCCGGGACCGACGAGAGCATCACGGGCTCCGCGATGTCCGTGAGGTCGAGCGTGACGGAAGCGCAGCTCGCGGCGAGGACGAGCGCGACAGCGAGCAGGGGGGCGGTGCGCATGGGCTGCATGTAGGAGCAGGTTAGTGGCAACGCGTGGGCCGAGACAAGCCGCGGTTCGGATCGTCGGGCACCAGCGCACCGCTGCCAAGCGGAACATCGCATGCAGAAACTCACCTTGATCATCGGCTTCTCTCTGGGAATCAGTGTTTACCTGAGCAACGCGACGATTCGCACCGGCGCACCGCTGCCGCCGCGGATCTTCATCGGGAGGGCGACGACGTCGAAGCCCGCCGCCGGCAGCGCGTCGAGGTGGGCGACATTCTCGAGCGCCGGCACGTTGGCCTCGAAGAGCACGACGTGCGTTGCGAAGTCCTTCGAGGGCCCGTGGTCGATGCTCGGCGTGTCGAGTCCGACAGCGCCGATCGAGCGCTCCTCGACGAGCCAGCGTGCGGCGTCCGCGTGCAGCCCGGGGAAGTGCAGGTCCGCCACCGCCTCGGGCCCGCGTGCGGCGGTTCCCATGTAGCGCTCGCGGTCGGGCCAGAAGCGGCCGAAGCCCGTGCGGAGGAGGACGATGGCGCCCTCGGGAATGCGACCGTGCTCGGCCTCCCAGGACCGTAGCTCTTCCTTGTTGACGCGGTGGTCGCGGTCGCGCGCGCAGGCCTCGCGTACGTCGACCACGAGTCCGGGTCCGATGAGCTGCTCGAGCGGGATCTCGTCCACCGTCCGCCGCCCCTCGGCGAAGTGGATCGGAGCGTCGAGATGGGTGCCTCCGTGCTCGGCGGTGCAGAACGAGTTCGCCTCGTAGTAGTAGCCGCCCTCCTGCCACCCCTTCGAGTCGACCTCGAGGCGGAAGCCCTCGGCGGTCGGCCAGTAGATGGTGTTCTCGTCGTAGGGGTGCGTGAGGTCGACGACTGCGCGCGGGTCCAGCGAAGACGCACGACAGGCGACGAGAGACAGGCACAGGATGATGATCGCGTGTCGGGCCATGGTCCCCCCCTATTGCTCCTGCCACTCCGTGTCGACGTATTGGCCTGCGGCGAGCGCCATGGCTGAAGTCTATACGGCGGGGCCGAGGCCCTCATCCTCCGGAGGCTCGTCTTGACCTTCGTCGAGGATCGGCGAAACTCGGCGGCGATCGGTGGGTTGACGTAGGGCCATGAATCGCACACGACTTGTCTTGACGACTCTCCTGTTCACCGGCCTGGTTGCCGCGGCGCCGGCCAGCTCGCAGAGGGACGGATCGCGGGGTCCGGATGGGGCGAATCGAGACGCCGCGCCCGGCATCCTGGAAGTTCCGACGGGAGCGAGCATCGCCTGGTTCGGGACCTGGAAGTCCGGGCTGGCTGAAGCCGAGCGAACCGACCGACCGATCCTGCTCATGTCCGCGGCGCCGCAGTGTCATGGCGTCCCGGGCATGTGGTGACCCGGATACCGAGCAGCGGACGGGCGTGTCCTGTCCCAAGAGGATGTCGTTGCCGCGTCACGCGAGTTCGTCTGCATTCGCTTGCAGACCTACGAGGACGCCGAGGAGGCCGAAGTCCTGCGCTGGGTCTTCTCCGACCGCGCGGGGAACCTGCACAACACGAGCTTCGGGATCCTGAGCTCCGATGGAAAGCGGAAGCTCTCCCGGACGGGTCGCTCGCCGTCGATGGTCTACGACAGCGAGAAGGAGTTCGAGCGAGCGCTGCGCGAGATCGCGAAGGACCTGTCGACCCAGGAGCAAGGCTCTGGTCGGACGCCTGCGTTACGTCGTCCTCGATGAAGACGAAGCTCTCGCGGGCTACGAGGGAATGGAGCTCGAACCCGGCATCTCCGTGGTCGAGGCCGAGCCCTACGGACGTGGCGGCGAGGTCCTCGTTCACTCTGGAGCCGAGACGACCGCGTCCGAGCTCGGCAAGCTGATCTCGGCCGGTCTCGCCCGATTCGACGCACAGGCCAGGAACGTTCGAGAGCACATCCGTCGGGGTGAGCGCGAAGGCATCGAGTGGGTACCCGCCATTCCGGTGACGGACCCCGGTCGCAGACGTTAGAGCACGGACGAGCCCGGCCTCGGGCTCAGAGGTAGGCTCTCACGCGCGAGCGCCCGCCCCGGTGACGAACCCGGCCACGACCTCCTGGAACTTCCCGGGCTCCTCGAGCTGCAGCGCGTGTCCGCTCTCCTCGAAGACGACCAGCTCTCCGTCGGGCAAGCGCTCCGCGGCCGCGCGACCGTGCTCCGGCCCGAGGACCTGCGAATGCTTTCCGGCCAGCACCAGTGAGGGCACTGTGATCCAGCGCAGCTCGTCGATCAGAGGCTCTTCCTCTTCCTCGTCGTCGTCTTCCTCCTCCTCGCTTTCCGGTAGCCCGTACGCATCGGGGTTCGCGCGGAAGAACCGCAAGGTCGCTTCCTCGAGCTCCCGCGTGTCCAGATCCTCTCGCCACACCCAGCTGCGCCACAGCATGCGCACGTAGCCGCGCGTCGGCCGTCCCAGGACGCGCATCGCCAGGAAGTGCAGCATGTCGCGCCAGCTGAACGAGAAGAGGTCCGACCCCAGCCCAGCCACGTCCACCAGGATCAGCCGGGACAGTGAGGCCGGTTCCTCGGCAGCGAACCAGATCGCACCCGGCCCGGACATGGACCACGCGCAGAGGGTCCCGCGTTCGTGACCGAGCGCGCGCACCAGCGGATCGAACCACGCGAGCGTGACCTGCGCTCTCCGATCGAGGGTCGACGCCTCCCAGTCGGGGACGACCACGGTGCAGGACTCGGCCAGCCGCCCGACGTCGCCCCAGGCCAGGGGTCCGAACGCGTGCGTCAACACGACGGGCGGTCCCTCCCCCGCCGAACGATAGGCAAGCCCGCCGCCGGCGAGCTCCAGGATTCGCTCCCTCGTTTCGACCGCCATCGCGTGGTTCGTTCCGCTTCGCTCGCCAGTCTAGATCGCGCTTGCCGTGGGCCGGGAATCTCCATGGGCGGGTGAGCGATCTCGCCGCCGGAATCGGCGGCCGCCTTCGCGGCGGCGTCGATGTCGTTCACCAGAAGATAGGGACGGACCGATGCGGCCTGTGAGTACCTTCTGTAAGGCCCGGCACATGGGTGACACTTGTGACCGGGCACATAGGTGAACACTTTGGTCGACTTGGAGGATACCAGCGCACCGTTCCTCGGTGCTGATCATGGCCCTCGGTGGTGTCTCCGGGGCGAGACGTATGCGTG
>JAJDET010000307.1 GCA_029259655.1 Planctomycetota bacterium | reverse complement strand
CGCGCTCGAGCTCGCCGAGCACTGGCGGCACGCGCTCGGGACGGACGAGCACAACGTCTTCGGGGAGTGGGTCGGGCTGCACACGGTCGTGCTGCTCGCGAGGGCCAACGCCGAGCTCGGGCGGCCGCTCGAGGCCGCGCGCGTGATCGAGAGCTTCCAGTCGCGAGCCTTGCGCGAGGGAACGGACCCCGGCGCCTTCCCCGTGTCGGAGAGGGAGCTCCTCGACTGGGCGAACCGCTCGGAGCTGGGACTCGTGACGTGGGCGGTCGGCGCCGATTCGGGCGTCGTCGCGCACGTCGCTCCCGGCGACGCGGGGGGAGCCTGGGTCGCATCCATCGATCGCGGTCGCCGCTCCCTCGCGACGGCCGGTCGGCGCCTGCGCGAAGCCGTGCTCGCGGGGAGAGTCGACCGCACGCGGGAGATCGCCTCCGAGATCGCGGACGAGCTCGTGCCGGAGGCCCTGCGCGAGAGGTTGCGCGCCCTCGGGAGCGCTTCGGGGAGCGCGGCCCCGCGGTTGCTCGCGCTCGCGCACGGGCCGCTCGAGGCGATGCCGATCGAGCTCCTCTTCGAGGCAGAACAGCTCGCGCTCCAGGTCCTGCCCGGGCTCCCGGGCGCCGCCGCGGGAGCCGCCCCCGATTTCGCGAGCCTCGACGGGTGGACGCTCGTCGCGGGCGACACCGGGGACTCCGAGCTGCCCGCCGCTCGAGCCGAGGTGCGAGAGCTCGAGGGTCTCCTAGCAGGCGCGCGCACGCTGACGGAGACCGACGGTCCGGAGGTCCTGGCGGACGCCCTCGCCAACGGCCGCCCCCTGCACCTCGCCACGCACCTCACCGACGGATGTGCATGCGACGACACGCGGCTCGCGCCGCACGCGCTCCTCCTTCCGGGGGGAGGCACGCTCTGCTCGCACGAGGTCGCGCGCGAGGCGCAAGCGAGCCCGCTCGTCGTCCTCTCCGCCTGTGAGTCGGGCGGCGGCAGCTACGTAGACGCCGAGGGGCTCTTCGGCCTGGCTCGGGCCTTCCTGGAGGCGGGGACGCGCAACGTCGTGGTGACCCTCTGGCCGGTCGAGGACGCCGCAGCCCGTGAGTTCGCGCTCTACTTCCACGCGGCGCTGCGATCCGGTGCGGTCCCGTCCGTGGCGGCTCACGACGCGCGCGAGCGTCTGCGCGAAGCGGGGGCCGCGGCCGCGGACTGGGCGGCTTTTCGCGTCCTGGGACGCGACTGAGCGCGGATCCCGGAAGCCGTTTCTCGAATGCGCTCAAGTGCGGAGGGGGAGATTCCGACAACTGGAAGTGGCCGTTACCCCACGACGGCCCACTCCCCGCAGAGGAGGTCCCCATGTCTGCAGCACTCTCGGTGGCTCTTGCCTTCTCGGGCGTCCTGATGGCTCCCTCCGGTAGCCCGGACGCTCCCTCTCCAGAACAGAACGCCGCAATCGTACTCATCACCGAGTACGGCTTCCGCGCGGTCAACCCCACCCACGAGGACCGCGTGCTGGTCCTCGGCGACGCGAATCGCGGCTGGATCGCGATATCGGCGTTGCCGGCCGGCGCGGACGTCTTCCACGCGCTCCACCCGGGCCTCACCCGCGACCTCGTGCTCGAGGTCGTGACGCTCGGTGCGCACGGGGTCGAACGCACGGGACCGGTGCCAATCGATCTGTCGGTGATGACCGGCGGAGCACCGCTCCTGGTCGTGGCCAGCCGGAATCACGTCCACGGCTTCGCGCTCTCTGCGGCCAAGGCCTCCGGCGAGCTCATGAAGACAGCGGTCTGGCCCCCGATGGGCGCCACGGGCTCCACGGCGACCTCGACCCTCACCGCCGGCAAGTCCTCGGGCACGTCCTCGGTCAACGCGTGCAACCACGCCGCGGCCTTCGCGCACGTGCCGGTCGTCACGATCGACGAGAAGGAGGGCGGCAGCCGTCCCCCGCGTCTGGACGACGACCCGCTCTCGGTCTTCTGACCCTCCCACCGGTTCGCCGGCCGGCGAACCGGGCCTCCCCCTCCTGAGGTCCGGCGGCCCCTGTTCCCGGGGGTCGCCGGTTTCATTCCGGGCCCCTTGCCGCATTCCCGGCCTCGCGCCAAACTCTCCCGCCGTGATGTCGAAGAAGAGCCGCGTCCGCTGCGAGACCTGCACTCATTTCCGCTCGGCCCCCTACGAGGCCCGCATCAACGGCTGCTATCTCGAGTCGAACATGCCCGGGCGTCAGAAGGACGCCTTCCTCGACGAGCAGCAGATCCCCGGGAACCACGAGAAGATCAACCTGCGCGGCGACTGCTCCGACCACCAGGCCCGCCCCGCGTCCCTCCCCTTCTGGAAGCGCCTCCTGGCGAGCTGACCTGCGCCTCGCGCCGGCAGCGCACTCTCGCAGTACCCGCGCACTCTGCCCACGCCCAGCGAGGCCAAGGGCCTCGCTCGGCGCGGGGTCGCGCCGTGGCCGCCCGCAGGGCATCTCGGCGCGCGCTGATGCGCGCCGAATCAACCCGGTGAGACGGGGTCGCGCCGTGGCCGCCCGCAGGGCATCTCGGCGCGCGCTGATGCGCGCCGAATC
>JAJDET010000306.1 GCA_029259655.1 Planctomycetota bacterium | reverse complement strand
CCTCGGGGTAGATCCGCTCGTAGCCCGCGAGCACCGCTTCCTCGAGCGCACGGGCGCCGGCCAGGTCGCCCATCGCGTGCATCGAGAGCGCCAGGTTGTTGCGGGCCGTGAGCAGCTGGGGGTGGTCCTCGGTGTAGATCCGCTCGTAGCCCGCGAGCACCGCTTCCAGCATCGCGCGGGCGCCCGCCGGGTCGCCCATGTCGTGCATCGAGTGCGCCAGGTTGATGCGGGCGTCGAGCAGGGCGGGGTGGTCCTCTGGATAGATCCTCTCGTAGCCCGCGAGCACCGCTTCCCGCAGCGCGCGGGCGCCCGCCAGGTCGCCCATCGCGTGCATCGAGCCCGCCAGGTTGTTGCGGGCGTCGAGCAGGGCGGGGTGGTCCTCTGGATAGATCCGCTCGTAGCCCGCGAGCACCGCTTCCTGGAGAGCGCGGGCGCCCGCCAGGTCGCCCATCGCGACCATCGAGCCCGCCAGGTTGTTGCGGGCGTCGAGCACGTCGATGTGATCCTCGGGGAGCGTCCGCTCGTAGCCCGCGAGCGCCGCTTCCTGGAGAGCGCGGGAGCCGGCCAGGTCGCCCATCGCGTGCATCGAGACCGCCAGGGTGTTGCGGACGTCGAGCAGGTCGGGGTGGTCCTCGGGGAGCGTCCGCTCGTAGCTCGCGAGCACCGCTTCCTGGAGAGCGCGAGCGCCGGCCAGGTCGCCCATCTCGTACCGCGACCTCGCCAGGTTGTGCCGGGCGGTCTGCAGGTGCGGGTGGTCCTCTGGACGGATGCGCGCGTGGCCCGCGAGCGCCGCTTCCTGGAGCGCGCGCGCGCCGGCCAGGTCGCCCATCGCCTTCATCGAGAGCGCCAGGGTCTCCTGGGCGCGGAGCAGGTCGGGGTGATCCTCGGGCAGCGTGCGCTCGCGAGCCGCCAGCACCGCTTCCCGCAGCGCGCGGTCGCCGGCCAGGTCGCCCATCGCCCCCATCAAGAGGGCCAGGTTGCTCCGGGTGGTCTGCAGCTCGGAGTCGTCTTCGGGCCGTGTGCGTTCGTGGCTCGCGAGCACCGCTTCCTGGAACACGCGGGCGCCGGCAAAGTCGCCCATCCGCCACAGCGCCCTGGCCAGGTTCTCCTGGGCCGTGAGCAGGTCGAGATGGTCCGCGGGCAGGGTGCGCTCGCCGTGCCCATGTGCTCTCGACCAGGCCTCGATGACCGCGGCCATCTCGCCCGCGTCGTTCGCGCTGACTCCGAGATCCCAGAGCGCGTCGGCGATGTCCTGGCTGGTCTCCGCGCCCGCGGTCCCCTCGAGGGTCGCTGCCTTCAGGATCTCGCGCGCACCGTCGAGATCCCCCTCGCCCAGGAGTCGCGTCGCTTCGTCCCGAGACCTCCTCACCGCGGCAGCGATCTCGCGCGTGGCCGCCGTCTCGGGAGCCGCGACGAAGTGCAGCACGAGCGGCCCCCCGGGGCTCTCCGCACCGGCCGAACTCTTCGCCTCGGCCACGAAGACGGCGAAGCGAGTGCCCGCGCCAACATCGAAGCGCAGGTAGGGCGTGGTCCCTCCGCCCGAGTCCTCGTCCTCGGCGAGGAGCTCCATCGTCGAGACGTCCTGGACGCGCAGGAAGAGGTCGAGCTCGGAGGTCGTCCAGACGTGCAGGGTGCCGTCGAACTCCGCCGTGTACTCGACGACCTGTGTCGGGCCCCGGCCCTCGACGAGGTGCGGGTCGTCGGCCGAGAGCTCGAGCACGATCTCGCGGTCGAAGGGCGTCGCGGGGATCGGCGCGTCGTCCTGCAACGGGACGAGCGCTCCCCACGCGAGCAGCCACGCGAGCCCGGGAACCGGCATTGGTAGACCTCAGGCGCGGTGGCGCACGCGCTCCGTTTCCTGAGGCCCCCTTTCAAACCGTGCGTGCGGATTTCCCGCACACGGCTTACCGATGGTCTTCTCACGTCGCATGCGCGCCTCCGGGATAGCGGATGGTACCGAGCAGTTTGTGGAGTCCGAAGTCCTCGACGAAGTGCCGGTGAGGCCAGTCTCGACGATGGAAGGGACGATGCTTCCAGCCCCTCGCGGCGCCGAGTAGTCTCGTCAAGCGTTGCTTGACGAAGCTGTCGATCGCGTTGAAGTGGCGGCTGGCATTGCCAGTGCGGAAGTAGTTGCCCCATCCACGCAGCACCGGATTCAGGAGCGCGATGACCTCTTGGACGTCACGCATCCCCGCCCATCGACGGCGGCTGGTCAGGGCTCGGAGTTTGGTGCGGAGGGCCTTCATCGCTCGCTGCGAAGGCCAGCGGAAGAGGTACGACTTGCCCGAGAAGTGCGATCGCACGACGCGAAAGTGACATCCCAGGAAGTCGAAGCCCTCCTTTCCGACTCCGAGCTCGACCAGTTTCGTCTTGTCCGGATGTAGCCTCAGTCGGAGTCCGTCCAGGGTCCCCCGGACGACCTCGAGCGCCGTTTCGGCATCTTCGCGCGATCGACACAGCACCACGAAGTCGTCGGCGTAGCGCACCAGACGACCCAGGTGTTCGTGATCCCGCTCCCACGCCTCGTCCAGCACCGAGAGGTAAATGTTGGCGAGCAGCGGTGAGATCACTCCACCCTGGGGCGTACCCGTCGTGGACTTCTTCACTGCACCCTCCTCCATCACTCCGGCCTTCAGCCAGTACCGGATCCACTTCAGCACCCGCCGGTCCGAGATCCGCTGGCGCAGTCGCTCCATCAGGAGGTCGTGGTCCAGTGCGTCGAAAAACCCTTCGATGTCGGCGTCCACCACGAAGTAGTGACCGCGTCCACCTGTCAGTCGGATTGCTTCCTTCGCTTGCGTCGCGCTGCGTTTCGGCCGGAAGCCGTACGAGCAGTCTTCGAAGTCCGCCTCGAAGATCGGCTCGATGACAAGCTTCACCGCCTGCTGCACGACGCGGTCTCGCACCGTCGGGATGCCCAGCGGTCGCCTTCGACCGTCGGGCTTGGGGATGTACTCACGTCGGACCGGGCTCGTCCGGTACTTCCCACTCCTCAGCTTCTCCTGGATCTCATCCAGGAAGCGCTTCACGCCGTCGGCTTCGATCGCGGCGATCGCCTCGCCGTCGACACCCGCCGCGCCGTGGTTCGCTCGCACTCGCTCCCACGCCTCTCGCAGGACGTCACCCCGCCAGACCCGATCTCGCAGAGCGTGGAAACGCCGGTTCCGGTTGCGCTTGGCGGCCGCGAAGAGCTTCACCTGGAGGCTGCGGACCTTGTCGTCGGAGGTCTTCGCCTTCACGGCATGCCCTCGTCCGTTCCACCACGTGCAAGCACGACCAAAGCAGGGCCCCTTCCCTCCGGTCGACTTTCGCCGACCATCGACGGTACTACGCGCCCCTCGGACTCCCTCCCGACTCCACGCCACTTCGCACTCGGCTTATAGGTGTGGTCTTTGCTCGACGTGAGCTGCCGGGTAGGGCCTCTCCTGTTCCGTGTCGGGCTGTCACTGCGTGCCCTCCTCCCTACCCCGGGGACGTCCTGCACCCCTCCGGATCTCTCGGGTGCAGTCTGTTGCCTTCGCCGTGAAATGACCGGCTCGGCCATCCCTCCCTTTCGGGGGCCTATGTCTCGGGGCTGCAAGGTTCGCTTCATGCTGGGCCCACAGCTTCGCTTCCCACGCCCGGGTTCGATCGTGACCGTACGCCCCCGGACCGGGCTTTCGACGCTCCGCTCGGCCGCCGGGATCTCGCCCGACGGCTGGAGCCTGCTACGCGGCTCTCCGGCGATTACCGCGGCGGGACTCTCACCCGCCAGTCCTACACGGCTTGCTCCTCCAACCTCGGCTCGTGCCTCGGATCGATTCGCGTCAGGACACACCATGCTCCTCATCATAGGCGGCCAGGGGAGAAGCCGCCGGGGGCCAAGCTCTGTGAGCCGGACGGAATCACGGACACCGAGCGCGCCCCGGCCCGGTCCTGCGGGCATGCCGGAGATCTCCCGCTTCCTCGGGATCGTCGTGCGCATGTACTTCCGCGACCACCCGCCGCCCCACTTCCACGCGCGCTACGGGCAGTACGCGATCGTGGTCCATCTGGACACGTGGATCGTCGAAGGGCGATTCCCGCCGCGGGCCCTTCGACACGTCCTGGAGTGGGCCGAGCTGCACGCCGACGAGCTCCGTGAGGATTGGGAGCTCGCACGGGCACGGAGGCCGCTCAACGCGATCCCTCCCCTCGAGTGACAGGCTATGATCGAGATCGACATGACGGTCCAGGTCACGGAGGCTCGACATCGCGGCGACCACCGCGTGTGGCTTCGCTTCGACGACGGCACGGTCGGAGAGATCGACCTCGCGGAAGAGCTCGACGGCGAGGTGTTCGAGCCCTTGCGCGATCCCGAGTACTTCGCTCGGTTCGTCGTCGACGAGACGTTGATGTGGCCCAACGGAGCGGACTTCGCGCCGGAGTTCCTGCACGCGCAGGTCCGCTCGGCGGCCGGGTAGGCGCGCTACTCGGGGTCGCCGGTCAGGATCCATCCGGCCCAGTCGCGCGGCGCGTGGCCCTCGTCGCGCAGCGCCTTCTTCGCCGCCCACAGCGCCTCCGCCTTCGGCATCTCCTCGAGCCACAGGTTCGAGTAGAAGACCTCCATCAGCGTGCGCGTCGCGCGGTCATCGACCTTCCACAAGGACGTGATCGACGTGCGGGCGCCGGCGGCGTAGAGCGCGGCCTGCAGCGACTGGATGCCCTGGCCGGCGCGGCGGATGCCGACGTTCGTCTCGCAGGCGGAGAGCACGGCGAGCTCGCACTGTGAGAGGTCGAGCAAGCAGAGCTCCTCGGCGGTGAGGATGCCGGGCACGCGGCCGAGGGAGTCCATGCCGCCGTTCGCGCCGGCGAGCGCGAGGCCGCAGAGCGTCATCGGCGCGAAGCCGGTGACGCGCTCCTCTGCGGTCATCCGCGCGAAGCCGCCGGACGTCGGCTGCGCGTCCTCCGTCGACTTCACCGTCTCCGGCGCGAACCACCCGTGCGTCGCGAGGTGCACGAAGCGCTTGCCCGGCGCCGCCTCGAAGAGCGCCGCCTTGGTCGTCTCGTCCTTCGTCAGCACCGTCGGCTCGACCTCGAACGCCTCCGCGAAGATCTCGGCCGTGTCCTCCGCCTCGTAGCGGGTGTGGCGCAGCCCGCGGAAGCGCTCCGGTATCGCGCTGCGCGTCCCGCGGGTCGAGCTCGCGTCGACCGTGACCTCCTCCTCGGGCTCCTCGTCGTCGATCGGCGGGGCGCTCGCGACGATCCCGTCCGCGGCCTCTCCCTGCGCGTCGTAATCGACGCCCCCGAAGGCGAGCAGCGACGGCTCCGCCTCGACGGACGAGTCCGGAGCTCGGAGTCGCGCGAACGACACCTCGCTGACGATGCGCACGCGATCGCCGACTCGCTCGTCCCCGTCCTCGTCGAACGGCAGGGCTTCGAGCGGCACCAGGAAGACCAGGTCGTCGGCGCACACGAACAGGCGTGTCACGTCCTCGCCCGCCGCAGCGAGCACGGGATCGAGTAGCCGTTCACGCAAGCGAACGCCGGCTTCCACCTCGGGATCCCCGTCCTCTTCCGCGGTCCCGAGGGCGCGCAGGAGCGGCGCTCCCAGCGCGGCGCGCCAGTCACTCGCCAGCTCCTCGAGTTCCTCCGCCGAGCCGAGATCCATTCGCGTGAGCTCCCCGTCCGCGCGCAGAACGTGGGCCAGCAGCCGGTCCGGTGCCTCCTCGAACTTTCCCGTCGATTCGTCCCGGACCCAGTGCGCGAGCCGTCGGTATCCGATCGCCGCCGCCTTCGAACCGGACGCATCCAGCGCCCGGACCAGAACGGCCAGCTCGACCGGTCGC
Source organism: Planctomycetota bacterium (assembly GCA_029259655.1). Taxonomy (GTDB): domain Bacteria; phylum Planctomycetota; class UBA1135; order UBA1135; genus OFTM220. The sequence continues at coordinate 639 of JAJDET010000306.1, read as the reverse complement.
GTCACGACACCGCGTTCCGCGAGACGCCGACTCGCCTCCCGTTCCAGTCGGTCGCGTTCGAGGGCGAGCCGCGTGAGCTCCGCCGGGAGCGACGCCGCGTCTCGATCGTCTCGCCCCACGCCGGCGACCAGATCGCCTTGCTTGCGTCGTACCGATGCAGCCTTCTCCAGAATGAGCGCGAGCTCCGGATCCGTGTCGAACCGCGCGAGCGAGCGCGCGGCTTCGCCGGAGACGAGCCGCATCGTCTCGACGAGCTCGAACACGCTCGTCAGAAACTCGGGTCCCGCCGATCGGCTCCGGAAATGAACGCTCGCGAGCCGATGACCTTCGGCTGCGACGGTCTGCCTCGCCTGACGGGGAGCGAGGACGAGCGAGGCGAGGACACGCGCGTGCATGCCGGCGCAGAGCGGAGGGAGCAGCGCGCGGACGCCCTCGAGGTCCCCCATCGCGTGCATCGAGACGGCCAGGTTCGCGCGGGCACCGAGCAGGTCGGGGTGGTCCTCGGGATAGATCCGCTCGGACCCCGCGAGCACCGCTTCCTGGAGCGCGCGGGCGCCGGCCAGGTCGCCCATCTCGTGCATCCAGCCGGCCAGGTTGTGGCGGGCCGCGAGCAGGTCGGGGTGGTCCTCGGGGTAGATC
>JAJDET010000305.1 GCA_029259655.1 Planctomycetota bacterium | reverse complement strand
ACGAGCACGTGCAGGGGATCGCTACCGAGGGCGGGGGCCTGACCAGCCACGCCGCGGTCTTCGCGCGCTCGATGGGGATTCCGACCATCGCCAACGTCGCCGGCCTGCTCGAGGGTGTCGCCGAGGGCGACTTCGTGATCCTCGACGCCACCGAGGGAGTGATCCGGATCAACCCGGGCGAGCTTGTCCGCCAGCAGTTCGTGCGCGCCGGCGAGACGACTGCGGAACCCTTCCACGGAGACGAGCCCCCCGAGTGGACCGAGCGCGAGTCGGCGACCCGCGACGGCGAACGCATCCTCCTCCGGGCCGCGTGCGGAAACCTTCCCGAGGTCGAGCAGGCGACAGCGCTCGGGATGGAGGGGGTCGGGCTCTACAGGACCGAGCTCCTGTATCTGGTCGACAACGTCCAGCCCTCGCGCGAGGCGCTCGTCCGGCACTACCGGACGGTGGTCGAGACCAGCCGGGGCCCGGTCACTCTTCGTCTGCTCAACGTCGACTCGAGCCTGCAGGTTCCCTACCTGCACTTCGAACGCGAGGCGAATCCGCACCTCGGGCGCGCCGGTGTTCGCAGCCTGCTCGCCCACGAGCCGCTCTTGCGCCGCCAGCTCCAGGCGATCCTGATCGCCTCGCTCGGCAGCGAGGTCGGGATCGCGCTGCCGATGATCAACGACTGCGGTGAGCTCCGGAAGGTGAAGGAGATCCTGTTCGAGGAGCGCATCGAGCTGCGCAAGTCCGGAGTCGAGTTCCAGGAGCGGGTCGAGCTCGGTTGCGTCGTGGAGACGCCGGCGGCCGTGTTCGGGATCCGCGACCTCGCGCGCGAGTCGGACTTCCTGGTCGTCAACCTGGACTCGCTCCTGCAGTACCTCCTGGCCGCGGACCGCGAGAGCGCCGAGCTCTCGCATTGGTTCGCGAGCCTCCACCCGGTCGCGGTGCGCGCGATCCAGAACCTCTGCGAGGTCTGCCGCGAGGCGCGCCGACCGCTGTCGTTCTTCGGAGTGACTGCGACGGTCCGGACCAACCTCCCGCTACTCCTCGGGAGCGGCGTGCGCGAGTTCTGCGTCCCCCCGGGCGAGCTCAGGGTGCTCCTCGCGGCGATCAGCGAGGTCGACCTCGCGAGCGCCAACCGCGCCGCGCGCGTGGCGGCCCGGAGCTCCTGCCAGGCGGAGACGAGCTCGCTGCTGGAGGGATTCCGGCACGGGTATGTCAGACCGTAAGAGGGCGTTTCGACTCTGAGGAGGATCGGGCACGGGCTCAAGGCACGAACCAGGTCAGCGGGTGGATTTCGAGTCGTTGACGGGGGTGATGCGGAGGACGGCGAAGAGGGGGGTGCTGCCGGAGGAGCCGAGGACCGTGGTCTCGTTCGCGGCGACGACGCAGCTCGTGTAGAAGAGCCGGGACTCGTTGGGGTCGGTCGTGGCGAGCCTCTTGAGCGAGCACTCCTCGATCGTCAGCGAGCGTGTCTTCGGGTCGTAGGCGGAAGAGGAGATATCGAGGGAGTACTTCGCGTGGTCGGTGGAGAGCAGGAGCTGGAGCCTTACGCCGGGCCCGACGGACGAGCGCACCGAGCTCGTGGCCACTACGGCGAAGTGCTCGTATCCGACGAGTCGTGAGAGCGCGTCTCCGAGCTCCGCGGGCACTGCGTTGCCCGTCGGCACCTTGCTGGCCTCGACCAGCTGGGCCGACAGCAGTACCTGGGCGGCCGGTCGATCGAGGTTCTCGAGCACCTCGCGGATCTGCGCGAGGTGAGCCGGCGTATCGCGAACGATGACGCTGGCGAGCTCCGGAACGACGCTCACGTTGTTGAGGTAGTAGTCGTGTCCCTCCTCATCGTTCAGGAAGAGCTGACGCGCGAAGGGGCTGAGTGCACTTTGCAGTGTCTGCAGACCGACGAAGCGCGGGGAGTACTGGAGGACCTCGAAGCGGTCGCCGGGCTTGGACTGCGGTTGCGCGCTCTCCACCTTCGAGGGCGTGTCGAGCTGTCCGAGTGCCTCGATGATGCGTTCGACCTGCTCGGGCTCGTCGTAGACGATCAACTGGTCGCCGAACACCGTCATGTTGTCGACCATTCGCGGCAGGCTGTTCTTCCCGGACTCGACCATGAGCTTCCGGCCGTAGAACAGGCGGATCGCCTTGAACAGCTCGTAGACGTCCGGACTGTTCGGCGCGTACTTGTGCACGGCGAGGTCTTCCACGTGAACCAGGGGGTTCGGCTGCCGTCGGGGCTCCTCGACGGCCTGACCCGTCGCGGGCCCGGAGAGGAGCGCGAGGCTCGCCAGGAGGGACATGCAGATTCGTGTCTTCATCGGGGTGTCTCCGTGTTCGATTCACCGTTGGATGCACTCATGGCCAGGTACAGACGCACCGAGCCCGAGCGCAGGACGACCTGATCGGGTCCGACGGACTCGACGCGCGGCTCCGTGCTCGCGTCAGCCACGTCGGAATCCGTGAGGGGGGGCGGTTCCCGGCCTGTCGCGAGCGACGGCGGCTCCTCGCGAGGTGTGCGCGGCCAGAGGATCACGGCAACGAGAACGGCCGCCGCCAGAGCGAGGGTCGCGATCCAGGGCCGACGCGGTTCGTTTCGGCGCGCCCTCCGCACGAGCTCGAGCGCCTCCGCAGGCGGCTCGACCGACGACCATGCGCGCCGGAGCCACTCCACGCTCTCGCGTGTTCGCGCGTCCTCGCTCTCGAGCTCGCCGCCCGGCTCGTGCCCCGGCTCGACCGAGCGCCAGGCACCGCGCAAGCGCGCGAGCTCCTCGTCGAACCGATCAGCCACGGGGCTCCTCCGCCAGTCGAGGCCCGAGCAGGCTCCGCAATCGCCGTCGGGCGAGCGCCAGGAGGGAGCGCACGCTGCTCGCACCGATGTCGAGGAGCTCGGCAACGCGCTCGGTCGGGAGCTCTTCCAGGTCGCGCAGCACGAAGACCTCGCGCTCGCGCGGCGTGAGCTCCTCGAGGCAGTCGACGAGCAGGGCGCGCACCTCGCCCTTGTGCGCCTCGTCCTCCGGAGTGGGGAGCGGAGCGCGTTCGTGCACCACTCCCTCGGCGCGCCGGCGCGAGCTCCGCCTCCGCAGCCTGTCGCGGCAGAGGTTGAGCACGACCGACGTGCGCCACACGTCGTAGGGGCGTTCGGGGTCGTAGGTCTCGAGCTTGTCGAGCAGCAGCAGCATGGCGTCCTGGGCGAGATCGTCGGCCTCCGTCGAATCGGCAAGGAAGCCCAGGCACAGCCGGTAGACGACCGGATGTTCGGCCCGGTACCAGCCGTCCAGGACCCGCTCGTCCCGGCAGCCCAGGGCCGCGAGGACCTCGACGGGCGGAGGTCGACGACTCATCTCGCCCTTCCTACGCGGGCGGCCGGGCGAGCGCTGAAGAGGGGGCTCGAGATCCGTCAACCACGCAGGGACGCGGGGCGTTCAGGAGACTTCCCGGACTCGAGGCGCCTCGCGTACCAGGCGCAGGGCCCGGCCGGTCCCGGCGCCGGTCTCGCGGCGGAAGGTGTCCGCAATGGAGGACGCGATGCGCTCCGCGTCTCCCTGACCCGAGATCGCGAGCAGGGCCGAACCGCTGCCCGAGAGCACCGCCAGCCAGGCACCCGCCTCCCGCGCCGCGTCCAGGGCGGCCGTCGCACCCGGGACGAGGGGCAGCCTGTGGCGCTCGTGGAGCCGGTCCTCACCGCCGATGCGGAGGAGCTCGGGATCCGCGCGCCGCAGGCCTTCGAGCAGGACCGGGAGACGGCGCGCGTTCTCCACGGCGTCCGCGAACGGGACCTCCTGCGGCAGGACGGCCCGCGCGCGCTCCGTCTCCACCGTGAGCTCGGGCCAGGCGACGGCGAAGGCGAGGTCGTCGTGGACCTCGACCGGGAGGCTCCGCGCGCCGCCGGCCACCGGGAAGGAGAGCGTGGCGCCGCCCGCCAGGCTCGCCGCGACGTTGTCCGGGTGCCCCTCGAGCTCCACCCCGAGGGCCAGCAGGCGTTCGGGATCCGGGGGACTCGCCGCGCGGGACGCCGCCAGCAGGATCCCCGCCGCGGTCGCGGCCCCGGAGGAGCCGAGGCCCCGGGCCAGTGGGATCTCGGTCGCGACCCGGAAGTCGTGGGGGCACGCCGGGAGCCCGAGCGCCTCGGAAGCGCGGTCGAAGGCCGCGAGGAGCCTGTCGTCCGTCGTCGCCGGCCAGACCGGAGGCCCCTCGACGCGGTGGGAGGGCGCATCCGGCGCCGGTTCTGCACGCACGTCGAGGAACAGGTCGAGTGCCAGGCCGAGGCAGTCGAATCCGGTTCCCAGGTTGGACGTCGACGCGGACACGCGGACGGCGCGCGCTCCCTCACCCGCCAGAGCCGTCATGCACAGCGCTCCTCGACGCTCTCTTCATCCGCCCAAGCTCCGTCAGGGAACACATTTGCGCTGCCTCGCCGCACACCAACCAGATCTAGCGCTTGAGGACCGTATCTACGCAACATATTGTCCGTACGTGCGGGGGGGTATGGGGTCTCCGGTCCGACGGAACTGCCCGGCCCGCGGGGCCGTTCGGTCAACCGAGAAGGGCGGGGCTGCAAGCATGTACGAGACCGACCTCGATCGAGAGCGCGAACGAATGTACTCGCGACTGGCCACGGTGCCGGGTGTCCACCCGATGCCTTCCATCCGCAACTGGATCCTGCTGGAGACCCAGAATCCGCAGGAGCTCGCACGGCGGATCAACCGGCGCATCGCCCCCGGGACCGTGAGCGTACCGCGCCACGTCGACGGCGCGCTTCGCATTCCAGTCCGGGATCCCAAGTCGAACGAGATCCTCTTCGCGACCGTGCGAAGCCTGATGGCCAGGAAGCAGATGGCCGAGGCCGAAGAAGAGGAAGCGGCGGCCGAGGCGAGCTGAGCGACCGCTCGGCCCTCCGGGTACCGACGGGGGAGAAATCGGGCACCGGCACGGGCTCGGGCACGTTGGACTACCATGCTCGGCCTCCGAGGCACGACACCGACATGGCGAAGAACAAGCGGGACAAGAAGGCCAAGACCAAGGGCTCGAAGCGTGGGCGCAGCGCTTCCGCCGCGACGGCGGGGCGCGAGAAGAGCTCTGCGAAGCGCAAGAACAAGAAGCAGGAGAAGCGCAAGCGGAAGCCCTCCTTCACCGCCGAGACGGCCGACAAGCACGAGCTCTACCAGTTCTCCGTCCAGTCACCGGAGGAGGACACGCGCTTCCTGCGGCGCGTCTACAAGTCGATCAGGGGCAAGAAGGCGGGTCACCTGCGCGAGGATTTCTGCGGGACCGCCCTGCTCGCCTCGCACTGGGTCAAGAAGGGCCCCGAGTTCACGGCCGAGGGCTTCGACATCGACGCCGACACCGTCGCGTGGGGCGTCGAGCACAACTTCGAGCCGATCGGGGACGCCGCCGCGCGCTGCAAGCTCCACGTCAAGGACGTGCGCGAGCCGTCGCACCAGCCACCTGACGTTCGCTGCGCGCTGAACTTCTCCTACTGCATCTTCCACACGCGCGAGGAAGTCGTCGACTACTTCCGCGCCGCGCACGCCGACCTCGCCGCCGACGGCGTCTTCGTGATCGACATCCACGGCGGTCCGGATTCGATGGAGGAGACGGAGGAGGAGCGCGAGATCGAAGAGGGCTTCACGTACATCTGGGACCAGGACCGCTTCTGGCCGGCGACCGGTGAGTACCGCTGCTACATCCACTTCGAGTTCAAGGACGGGACCCGGATCGAGCGCGCCTTCCGCTACGACTGGCGCCTGTGGAACATCACCGAGATCGTGGACTGCATGCGCGACGCCGGCTTCGAGGACGTCCAGTCCTACTGGGAAGGGACCGACGAGGACGGCGAGAGCGGCGACGGCAACTTCCGCCGCAAGCGCCGCGGCGAGAACTGCGAATCCTGGATCGCCTACGTCGTGGGCACCAAGTAGCTCCGGTCCTCTTCTTCGTGCCCGTGCCCGATGGGCGCTCTCACGGCACGCTCGCCGCGAGCGCCGTCTGAACCTCCATGTTCGAGAAGACGTAGCCCTCGGTCGCGTTGAAGAACAGCCCCTGGGCGTAGACCCTCACGCCCGGCACGCCCCAGTCGATCAGGTTGCCCGCGATCACGCGCTGGCCGCTCGCCGGCACGAAGCCGGGGAAGATCGCGAACGCCGGCGCCCCGACGTGCACGATGCCGTCGAACCCCGCGAGGGGCACCGCGTCGGAGAGGAAGGAGATGTACAGGGCCGAGGCGTCTCCGACCTCGCCCTCCAGGGTGATCGTGATCGGATCGCCGGTGCGGGCCGGTGACGTGATCCCCACCGAGCGCCCGAGCGTGCCGGTCGACTGGACCGTGCCCGGTCCCGACGTCGGCGGTCCGTCCGAGGCGGGCGGGTTGCCGCAGCAGAAGGCCGGCCCGCCGGGGCCTCCATCGATCGTCGTCTCGCGCTCGGTCAACGCCGCCGCCGGACCGCCCGCTTGTTCACGGAAGAGCACGCCCGGACCTCCGGGGCTCCCCACGGACGAGTGGATCCCGGTGGCGCCTCCGCCCGAACCGCCCAGGATCGCGCACTCGGAGGCGAACACGCTCGAGCCTCGCACGACCATTCCCGGATGTCCCGGGAGCGCGTCATCCGCCAAGCCGATCCCTCCACGGAACGTCGACTCGTAGGCGCTGACGCTCGAGGCCACCACGATGAGTCCGGGGCTGGACAGGATCGCCGAGCTCTCTATCCCCTCGTAGCCCACGTCGCTGCGGACGATCACCACCTTGCCGCAGTTGGCGATCGTGCCCACGACCCCGCCATCGACCCGCCATTGCCCAAGAAAGAACACGCGCGGCGGGAGCACGGTGCAGTCCTGGACCACGACCGTGCCCGCGTTGTTCGCAAGGCGGAGAGAGGGGGCCGTGACCGAGATGTCCGGGCGGACGTCGACGCCGCTCAGGAGGAAGTCCTTGCCCGCGCCCAGGTCCCGCACCACGACGCTTCCGCTGATCACGGCCGTCGCACCGCCGTCCTCGACGATCGAGATCCCGAGGTCGTCGAGGACGACCCCCGAATACGTCCCGCTGCGCACGAGCACCACGTCGCCGTCCTGTGCCGCCGCCACGGCGGCCGGCAGGTTGGAGAAGTCGGCGCCTGCACCGAGCGCTTCGTCGACCACGAACACGTCGCCGGCAAGGGTGACGGGGGCGAGCGAGAGGGCGAGAGCGAGCGTCGCGATGAGCTTCATTTCGATCCTCTTCGATTGCGGAGTACGGGGGCCGGTGCCTCCCTCGACCCTAGCGCAATCCGGCCCACCCGCAATGGGGGTTCGCCGCCTGGGTTCGCCGGATAATCGGCCTTTTCGAGAACCGGCCTCGTCAGTTCGCGAGCGTCCACCGGCGCCAGTCCGGCGGCGACGTCGTGGAGAGACGTGGAAGCTCGACCTCCATCGCCTCGACGTACTTCTGCGCGGCGCCCGTGTTGAACACGACGATCTCCTCCTTGCGGTCGATCGCTCCCTCGGCCACGAGGTCCGCGAGGACCGCGAGACAGGCACCGGTCTCGGGACAGAGCGAGATGCCCTCCGCAGCAGAAGCGCGGCGCATCCAGGGCACGAGCTCCGCCTCGGGCGCCGAGCGCGCCGCGCCGCCCGACTCGCGCACCGCGTCGAGGATCATGAAGTCGCCGACCGCCTTCGGCACGCGCAGGCCGCTCGCGATCGTGTGCGCATCCGCGACCGGCTCCGCGTGCTTCGTCCCTGCCTCGAACGCGTTGACGATCGGCGCGCAGCCGTCGGACTGGCAGGCGTACATGCGCGGCCGCGCCGTGTCCTCGAGCCAGCCCAGCGTCTCGAGCTCCGCGAAGGCCTTCCACATGCCGATCAGGCCCGTGCCGCCGCCGGTGGGGTAGAGGATCGAGCCCGGCAGTCGCCAGCCGAGCTGCTCGGCGAGCTCGAGGCCCATCGTCTTCTTCCCTTCGATGCGGTAGGGCTCCTTGAGTGTCGAGCAGTCGAACCAGCCCATCTCCTCCGTGCCCGCGGCGATCATGGCGCCGCAGTCGCTGATAAGCCCGTCCACGAGGAACACCCGCGCCCCGAAGAGCGCCGCCTCGTAGCGATTCACGACCGGCGTGTCCTCGGGCATCAGCACGAACGCCTCCATCCCGGCCCGCGCGGCGTAGGCCGCGAGCGCGCCACCCGCGTTGCCTGCCGTCGGGATCGCGACGCGCTCCACGCCGAGCTCGCGCGCGCGCGACACCGCCATCACCAGGCCGCGCGCCTTGAACGATCCTGTGGGGAGCCGCGACTCGTCCTTGATCCAGAGGTTCTCGAGGCCGAGCTCGCGCCCGAGCCGCTCGCACCGGACGAGCGGCGTCATTCCCTCGCCGAGCGACACCACGTTCTCGTCGCGCTCGACCGGCAGGAGCTCGCGGTAGCGCCAGAGCGTGGGCTCGCGGCGCTCGACCTCGGCGCGCGTCACGGCGGCACCCACAAGGTCGAGGTCGTAGCGCACCCACAGGGGCCGGCCCTCGTGAACCGTTTGCAGTCGGTCGTGGGGGAGTCGCGTGCCGTCGATGGCCGCCTCGAGGTGCGTGACGAAGGAGCTCATGGAGATCGTCTCGAGAGGGCGAAGTGGACGAGCGCTCCCAGGGCCAGGCCCTCGAGCAGCGCCACCACCGGCGCGAAGCCGAGGAAGAAGTTGTCGCGCCCGAAGGGCAACCAGAGCGCCGTGCCGGCGGCCTGCACGACGACGTACACGAGGACCGGTGCCGCGAGCCCCGAGCGGCGCAGCGAGAGGACGAGCCACACGAGCCCCATTACAAGGAGAGGTGCCCCCAGTGGCAGGCCCGTCACGGCGTTCAGCGGCTCGAAGCGGCCCGTGAGGCCGCGCATCGAGAGCGCGATCGATTCGCCCGGCGAGTCGGCCCGCCCCAGGCGCTCGCCGTAGCGGTCCTTCTGGAACTCGAGGTCGCCCTCCCACTTCTCGACGAGGTCGGTGAAGTTCTCGATCGGCGCCGGCCAGAGGTGCGGGCTGAAGAGGAGGTACAGGAGGACGCACGCGAGCCCGGCCGTGAGCCAGCCGACGAGCGGAGCGCGCATGAACGACGTGTCTCCTCGCCGCGTCGACCACGCCAGGAGGATCCACGCGCCGACCATGAGCGCGAGCAGGGCCCCGTTGAGCTTGCTCCCGACGGAGAGTCCCGCGAGGGCTCCGAGCAAGAGCGCCGCGCCGGCGAGCCGGCCGCCACCGCGTTCGCCCGAGAGCGAGCGCGCGCTCGCGAGCACCACGCACAGCGCGCCGAGCCCGAAGACGATCGGGAAGAAGTCCGTCCGGATGCGGCTGGCGTGGTCGAGGACGTTCGGGTTCGCGAGGAAGGACGCGTAGGTCGCGAAGCCGGCCGTCCACCCGGCGAGGTTGCGGGCGACGAGGAGGAGCATCGCCGCGGAGAGCGAGACGACGGCGAGGATCAGGAGCCGGACGGGGCGGAGCGCGGGGAAGACGGCGGCCTTCGCGAGCTCCTTCGTTCCCGGCGGCCTCTCCTTCGCAAAGCGCGGATACACGGCGGGATCGAAGTCCCGGTGGCCGAGCGCGAGGCACAGCCCCCCGAACACGAGCTTCCCGAGCATCGGGTTCATGTAGCCGAAGGTCGACTCGTGGATCCCGATCCTCCAGGGGTTCGCGTCCTCCGTCCGCCACGGCTCGGGCGGGATCCGGTCGAGGTGCGAGAGCCCCTCGGTTGCCTGGAGGACGTTCGCGATGCTCATCGTCAGCCACTCCGCCTCGTCGATCTCGAAGCGCTCGTCGCGGCCGTCCGGCCGCGCGCTCCAGAACACCGCCGCGGCGAGCGCGGTGGCGAGGACGAAGAGGAGGACGGCGGCGCGCGGGGGGAGGGGAGTCGTCACGGAGCGCGCGGATTGTCACCGGCGCGGCGGGTGCGATCCAGACGAGAGCTCACTCCATCGAGCTGCTACCGTACTCGCCGCCATGCCCGCCGCGAGACGAGGGGTCCGAGCGTGGGGAGCGCCGGCCGCGTTCCTCCTGGCCGCGTCGTGCGGTGGAGCGAGCGACGGGCCCCCGAAGAACCTGCTCCTCGTCGTCCTCGACACCACGCGGGCGGACCACCTCTCCACCTACGGCTACGGGGAAGAGACCTCGCCCCATCTCACGGATCTCGCCCGTGCGGGCGCGCGCTTCGACGCCGTCTTCGCGCAGTCGTCGCTGACCCCGGTCTCGGCCGGCTCCTTCCTGACGGGGACGCTCCCCGTTCGGCACGGCGTGCGCAGCCTGTTCCAGGTGAGCGAGGAGAAGCTCGCGGACGACGTGACGACGCTCGCCGAGCACCTCGAGGGCGCCGGGATGCAGACGGCGGGCTTCGTCAGCGCCGCGCCGATGAACTGGCGCTACGGCCTGGACCGCGGGTTCTCGACCTACTCGGACAAGTTCGGCGCCAAGGCGGACGTGCCGTGCGGCAACGCGTACCAGCGCCGCGCCGACGAGACGACCGAGCTGGCACTCGAGTGGTTGGCCGGGAACGGCCTCGACCCGTTCTTCGTCCTCGTCCACTACTTCGACGCCCACGACGCCAACCTGGCGCCGCCGCGCGAGTTCCTCGAGCCGCGCGTGTCCTTCCCGCTCCCCCGAGACCTTGACCGGCCCTGCTCCCTGATGCGCCTGGCGGATCCGTTGAAGGTCGAGCTCTACGACGCGGAGATCGCGTTCATGGATTCCCAGCTCGGTCGCCTGCTGGAGCGCATCGAACGGCTCGGGGTTCTGGAGGACACGCTCGTGGTCGTCGTCGCCGACCACGGCGAGGGCCTTGGTGACCACGGGAACTGGACGCACGGCTGGCTCCACCGGGAGCAGCTCCGCGTCCCGCTCGTCATGACGGGCCCGGGGGTCCCGCGCGGCGAGGTCTTCGACCAGCGCGTGCGCCTGATGGACCTCGCGCCGACGGTGCTCGACCTCTTCGGCCTGGACACCGGCGCCGCCGTCGACGCCTCGAGCTTCGGGCCACTCCTCGCCGGACGAAGCGAAAAGCCGCGCGACCTCTACGCGGAGGTCCACCATCCCGTCGAGGATCGCCTCCGCCGCGATCCGGAGATGTACA
>JAJDET010000304.1 GCA_029259655.1 Planctomycetota bacterium | reverse complement strand
CCTCCCAGGTCCTCGGTCAGGGTCACCCGATGAAGGCCTCGCCCAGCGAGGGAGAGTCCGGAGGCGTCGTCCACGACGTCGGTGAAGGTGAGGTCCAGGACGGAGACGCCGATCGAGCCGGTCCCGTCGGTCGGAATCGAGGTGACCGCGGGGATGTTCGGAGGCACGAGGGGGTCGAGCGCGGCCAGATCGGCGAGGTCGGGGCGGATTCCCGAGACCGCGAGCGGTGACGAGCTCAGCGGGTCGTCCTCGCGCAGCTCGGCTCTGAGCCGCAGCTCGGAGCCGAAGGGCGTGGCCGGGTGGCCGGGATCGGCCAGGCCGGCGAAGGCGCTCTCGATGTCCCAGACGTCCGCCGTGACCGTGTCATAGGCCGCCCCCAGGCCGACTGCGATGGGTCGGTCGATCCCCGGCAGCGTCGTCTCCACCTCCACCAGGGGCTCGGCTCCGTAGTGAAAGTCGGACTCGAGGTTCGCGGGATCGAGGCCGACGATGCCGCTCGCATCGAGCCCCACGGGGGTGACGGCCTGAGCCGCGTCGTCCACCGGACCTGCGGCGTCATCGAGCAGGATATCGACGGTGAGCGCAGCATCCCCGAGCAGGAACGGCGTCGATTGACCGGCGACGGGAATGCGCAGCTCGAAGGCCTTGATCAGGCGGTCCTTGCTGACGTTCGCGATGTCCGCATCGAGGATCCCCGCCAGGAAGCTCTGGATGCCGAACCGAAACGGGCGCAGCTCGGCCACGTCGAAATCGAACTCGGTCGTCCCGGGGAAGTTCAGCGTGTTCGTCGTCGGGAAGGCGAGCTCGGAACGACGCGTATCCCCGACGCGCCGGACGAGCGAGGTGATGTCGACGCCCGGGTTGGCGAGGACGGAGTTCGACTCCATGACGAGCACCTGCTGGGAAGGCGTCATGGGGATCGAGAGGCTCGTGATGGGAACGTTCTGGAAGGTCACGGTGTCGTATCCGCCCGCGACGACCGTGATCAGGGTCTGGAGCTGGACGACATTGTGGTGCGGGACGATGTTGGAGATCCCGTCGGCTCCCGTCAGCGTCGGGCTGCCCGCGATCTGGGGATAGATCAGGCCCCCGAACCCGTCGTCCATCTCCGCGTGGGAGTACACCGTCGCTCCCTGGATGGGCAGCAGGGTCTCCGCGTCGTAGACCTCGACGGTCATCGGCGTCCCTACGGCCGGATCGAGAGCCGTCTCGCCCACGGCGCCGAGCTGGCGATACGGCACGGTCACGCTCGTCTCGCTGGCGTTGAATGCGCGGTCGAACACGGTCAGCGTGAAGTCGATCGTCGGGCTGGCGGTGGGGAGCCTGCCGACGAAGATCGGCGTGGTGAGGAACATCGAGCTCGCGATCGGCCCCGTCCCCGGATCCACGATCGACGCAGAGCTCCCGAGGACCGGGGGGATCCCCCCCGACATCGGGACGTTGTCCCCGAACATCACGGTCGAGACGAGCGCGCCTCGGACGAAGTCCCCGAACCCGACGTCCGCGTGGCCCGCGACGGCGATGTCGAGGACATCCGTGCGGTAGTCGTCGGCCAGATCCACCTGCCCGTCGAGCAGGGTGATCGTCGGCCGCACGGTGTCGAGGAGCGGGTCCTGGACGCCGGCTGCCGCGAGATCCACGTCCAGGATCGTGGCGTAGCCCTCTTCTCCCGTGCGCTCCAGCCGCATCGCGAAGCGCACGGTCCCGTCTGCGACGCGGGCGGCGAGGGGCGCGGTCGCCGAGGTGAAGTCGAGCTCGGTGAGGGAGACCGTCGCGGTCTGGATCGGCATCGCTCCGGCGAGCGTGATGGACCGCGAGAAGCCGATCGTGTTCGTGGCGCTCTGGGGATCGGTACCGAAGAAGAAGACCGTGAGGATGTCCCCGTCCAGCGCCTGGTCGTCCATCTCGAACTCGACCTGGAGCTCGAGGCTCTCCGCCCCTACCACGCCGTCGATGTTCGCGATTCCGATGGAGTCCTGCGGCTGCTTGCCCGGATTCAGGAGCCCCGCGAGGACGCGCGGCGCCAAGGACAGGGTGAAGGTCGACGCGACCTGCGCGACGACCTGGGTCGGATCGGCCATGTCGGTGAACGGCGCGAGCGCGGGTGAGACCGTCACCGTTACCTGACCGCCGCTCGCCTCGAGCCGCGCCGGTCCGTTGGGGCCGAGACTACGCCAGGTCCAGACGCGATTGTCCGGGATCTGCATGCCGAAGATGCCGCTACTGTCGGTGATCGGCGTGGGGACCGGGTCGAACGCCGGAGGGGCGTCGACCATCGCTCCCGACGCTCGCACCACGACGTCCCAGCCCGTGGCCAGGTCGATGGGCGGCAAGACCTCACGGTCGAACACGCACACGATCTCGGTCGTCGAGCTCTGGTTCGTGGCGGCGGTCGGGGGGAACAGGAGGACGACGCTCGGCACCGCCGGGGCCGCCGCCGCGTCGGCCACGGTGAAGACCGTGAGGTCACCGGTCGCCGCGGTCAGGGCCTGGCCCGTGACGTCCAGCGGTTCCGCGCCGACGGCGAAGCGCAGCGCGTAGGTCCCCTGCGGCAGCGGTATGTCCGGGCGGAGCACCAGCAACCTCCCGTCGCTCAGGAGATTCGTCGTCGCGGCAACCGCGACATCCGTCGCCGTGTCGACGATCTCGAAGGCGGAGAGGGCAGTGCTCGCAGACATCGTCTCGTTGAAGACGAGCGCCACGGGCGTGTCGGGGTGCCGGTCGCCACCGGTTCCGTCGGGGAGCACGGAGACGATCGCAGGCGCCGCGGCGAGCACGAGCTCACCGTCGACCGGGAAGAGAGCGGTCGCACCGAGCGAGCCCTGGGCGTTGGCCGCCTGGAAACAGGTCGCCCCGAACACGCAGCTCGGGTCGTCGCAGCTCGAGACGAAGAGGGCGGCGAGCGCCGAGAGGGCCCATACAGGGGCCATGAGGGGGGCGTGCCCGGGCGATCTTCGGGGTGCGTTCATCTTTTCTGGAGGGGGGCTCCTCATCGGAGCCCGCTCGGAGATCTCCCCGAGGGCGCCCAGAGGGTAGGGCTCGTCCGAGGGACGCCCAAGGCTCCGCGTTCTTCCCGTGAGCGGAGAACTGCCGACCCGCGCGTAACACCGGGGTTCAGTCGGGCGGCGCCAGCGGCGGCGAAGGCTAGAATCGCCCTCGTTGCGCCGCCCGGCAAGCTCTGTGCTGGGGGACGCCCGCCTCCTCCCCACCGGAGCCGCCCCATGCGAATCGCCCGACGCCAACCCTCCGCACCGATCGGCGCCCTCTCCTCACTGGGCGTCCTTCTCACGCTCACCGCCTGCCGGGGCGCGGAAGCGGAGGAACCCGCTCCCGCTCCCGTGGCGGAAGCGGTCGGCGCGGCGCGGCCGACCGACACCGAGGTGGACGCGCAGGTGATCGGTGCCGTGCGGGACGGCAACTACGCGAGGGCCCACGGGCTCCTGGAGCACCTCCTGCTGGAGAGGTACCTCGCCGAGGCAAGATCGCTCATCGAGGCCGATCCGCCGAACCCCCAGGACGGGCTGCTGTGGCTCGACAAGGCGCTCGCCGTCGACGACTCGCACGGACCCGCTCTGCTCCTGCACGCCGAGGGGAACTTCCTGCTCGCCGAGCAGATGATCGCGCGCGGGAGCCAGGGCGTCTACATCACCGGGGCCTTCGAGGACGCCTTCTCCTCGTTCAAGGCGGCCGTGCGCAGCGCACCTGACGACCCGCGCGCGCTCTTCGGTGCGAGTCGCGCCGCCTACAACCTGCTCTTCTACGACGAGGCGCTGAGCTACGCGAACCGGGGCATGGAGGTCATCGAGGCCGGCGCGGACGCGTCGCGCGTCTCTCCTGCGCCCGAACGCATCGTCGCGGAGGTGACCTACATGGCCTACGCGAACGCGGTGGCCACGGACGGGGTGGGAACCGGGGAGCTCTTCGCATCGTCCGAGGCGTCGCTCGAGCGGCTCGTCGGACTCGACGCGAGCGATCCCTGGGTGTGGTCCACGCTCGCCAACCTGTACCTGTGGGAGGAGCGCACGGAGGACGCGAAGAGCGCGCTCAAGCGGGGGCTCGATCGAGCGCCGGAGGACGACGGCCTCATCACGAAGCTGGTGGAGATCTCGACC
>JAJDET010000303.1 GCA_029259655.1 Planctomycetota bacterium | reverse complement strand
GGCCGCAGGAGCGCGAGCGCGAGCTCGTCGCGCGCGGCCTCCAGAACGGAACGCTCGGCGAGGTGCGCGTGGACGAGGTGTTTTCTCGTCACCGCGAACACGTGGCTTCGATGGGGCGAAGGCAGGAAGACCAGGAGCACTTCCTCGTCCCCGAGCAGCGCGCTCCGGACGTCGGCCACGCTCCCCGGCGCCGCCTTCCAGCGGCGTGCCTGGGTCCCGAGCGCCTGCGCGCTCGCGACGATCTCGAAGGCGAGTTCCGCGCTCTCTCCGCTCGCGAGCGCAAGGTCGATGAGCTCGCCCACGATCTGCGGGCTGCGCGGGTAGTTGAGGAAGCCGACTCCGGAGCTCAGGAGCGGCGTCGAGCCCCACACGATCAGGAACGCCGCGTAGCTCTCGCGGTACCGCACCAGGAGTCGTGCGAGCTCGTCGGGGGCCGCGCCGCGCGCCCTGGCCGCGCAGCTCTCGACGGCGTCGAGGAAGGCCTGCTGGTAGGCCGCGTCGAGCGGCGTCGAGCGCTGGAGCCGATCTCGCTGATCCTCCCGCGCGAGCGACAGGAAGCGCTCCGCGACGTCGAGCCGGCCGCGCTCGATCTGGCGGTGTGCGACGCGCAGGATGGGCGCAGACCTGACGAACGGGCGCAGGTCCGGAGCGTCCAGGGCCTCGAGCAGCTCGGCGACCGCGGCGTCCAGGTCGTCGCTCCCCTCGATCGACCAGAGCCGGCATTCGGCCAGATAGCTCTCGAGCGCCGCGCGTTCCGGGGGCCGAAAGCGGAGCTCCGAGAGCGCGGCGAGGATGCGAGTCTCGGCGCGGCGGTAGTCCTCGCGTGCGATGTCGAAGCGGATCTCGTTCAGTGCGGCGGCCTGCGCGGCCTGCTCGCTCGTCGTGCCGGACAGCGCTTCCCGCTCCCGCTCGAACCAGTACTCGGCCCGGTCCAGGTTCCCGATCCTCTGGCTCAGTCGACCCCGCTCGCCGAAGACGGTGCAGACGAGGCTCGCGTGGTCGAACCGTGAATGAACGGCGGGATCCGCGGCATCCCCGGCCTCGCGCAGGAGGTCGAGGGCGCGTGCGTGCTCGCCGATCATGCGGCAGACCGACGCGAGCTCGGTCATCACCCACGGCGTCATCCCCGGCGCGCGCGCGCGGTAGAGCAGACCCTCGGTCAGCACCTCGAGGGCTTCGCTCAGCCGTCCTTCCTCCTGCAGGTGTCTTCCCTGCCAGAGGACGCGGTCGGCGGCGCGCTCGATCCAGATGGGTTCGTCCGAGAGCGACCAGAGTCGCTCGCAGACCGACCGGCCGAGCCCTGCCAGCTCGGGACGGTCGAATCCCGACGGGAGCGACGCCCCGGAATCCGCCTCGAGCGCGTAGGCCAGCGAGAAGAGCTCGACGAGCTCCGCCTCGACCAGCTCCTCCAGCGGACGTTCGACGAGCACGCCGAAACGCGAGCCCGGATCCTGTCCCGCGAGCGGGAGCAGCACCAGCGCTAGCGGAGCGAGGACTCGGCGCTTGCCCAGCCGATCACCGCCGACGTCGCGTCGCGTGCGTGGACCTCCCAGACGATCCTGGGGGGAAGCTCCAGTGCCGGACCCGGTTGCCATGTCGTCTCGGAGAGCCCTCCTTCTTCGTGAACCAGCGCGCCGTCCGTGTCGTAGATGCGGAGGTCGTAGCGGACCCGCGTCTGTCGCGAGCGCCACTCGAAACGGTCGAAGGACTCGACCGGGCCGCGCGGCGCCAGGCACTCGATGTCCCCGGACCCCAGCGTCGTTCCGCCCGGACCCGGCTCGGGCCCCAGGAAGATTGCCCAGATCGAAACCGTGGCGAGCATCGCGGCCGCGGCGATCCAGAGCGGTGCGCGCGACGGTCGGCCTCGCCGAGCGTTGTCCCGCACGCGCTCGCGGAAGGCGTCGACGAGCGCGTCCTCGCCGGGTTCCGGTCCACTCTCGCGCGCCGCGTCCGAGAGCTCGGCGATCTCCCGCCGCGCCGCCTCGAAGAGCTGCTCTTCCCGTTGATGCTCTTCGCTCACGGCAGTCCTCCGCGGCGAGACAGGATGTCTCGCAGGCGTTCGAGCCCTCGATAGTAGCGGTTCTTGACGGTCCCGACGGGCTCGCCGAACGTCGCGGCGATCTCCTCGAAGGGCAGTTGATCCAGCGCGCGCATCTCGATCGTGCGCGCCGCGCGCGACTCGAGCTTCGCCAGAGCCGCGTGGAGGCGTGTCAGCGGGTGAGATTCCGTGGAACGCTGGTCGGGGAGCGCCGTCTCCTCCAGGGCCTGCGGGCGCCGGCCCTTTCGACGCAGCACGTTCTGGTAGCCGAGGAGGCAGAAGCGCGTGACCCAGGTCTCCAGTCGCGCCGACCCGCGGTACTCGTCGAGCCTCTGCCAGACGGTCGAGAAGGTCTCCTGCGCGAGGTCTTCCAGATCCTCCCGTGCGAGGGGAGATCCCGACCGTCGGTTGTGGAGAGCCAGGACGCGCGGGATGCACCGCATGCGCTGGACGAAACGTTCGAGAGCTTCCTCCCGGCTCTCGAGCGCCCGACGCGCGAGCTCGAGATCGTCCTCGTGCGACGGAGACCAGCGACCCGCGTCGTCTGTTCGAGCGCGAACGTTCTCGGGTGCGGGCATGCCTTCGCATTCTGCCCGACGTCCGGGGGTCGTCAAGGCGAACCCGGCGCGAAGAGCTCCGAGAAAAATGAGACGCGCGGACCGAAGGGAACACCAATCGGGCCTTCGAAAACGAACGAGCGACGCTGCGAGAGCCGCCACTGTCGGCGGAAGGGCGTCGTCGTGCCCAACCGGGAGGAACGCATGAAGAAACTCGAACTCGTTCTGCTCTTCGCCGCTCTCTTGATCGCTCCGTCCTTCGCAGGTGTCCGGTCCGCGACCCTTGCGGCTCCGGCCGTCGCCGCGATCGCCCCGAGTCCCTGTCCCACGCAGGTCCTGGGGGACCACGACGGGGACGGAGACTGCGACGACGACGACCTCGACATCTTCACGGCGTGCTGGCTCAAGGGAGATCCCAAGACCGACTGGAACTTCGACTGCGATGTCGACTTCCAGGACGTCTATCGGTTCTTCGACTTCTACGGCGGGAGCAGCACCTGGCTCGACTTCAACGGCGACGGAGCCGTCAACATCTCGGATCTCGGAGCCTTCGTCTCGCAGTGGCAGGACGAGTTCCAGGGTGTGGTCAACACGAGCCACACCAACATCACACGCCTGACGGCCGGCGACTGCGTGGTCAACTTCCAGGACCTGAACGTCTTCCTCATCGCGTTCAACAACTGCCCCTGGGGCTAAGGTCCCGGCGATTACAGAAGGCGTTCGGCGAGGAGCTCCGCGACGCGGCCGTGCGTCTCGCCGTCGGGGTGCATGTCGAACGCGCTGACCCAGTGATCGGTGAGATCCTCGCCGGGGGAGAAGGCCCCGCCGAAGTCCACGAGCTCGATCCCGAGCTCGCGGAGGTCGGCGTGGGCCGACTCGTAGATCGGGGTGAACGGGTCGTGCCCCGGCAGCGCGAGGAAGGGATAGGAGGCCACGAGGAAGCGCGCGCCGATCTCCTCGCAGGCCGCGTCCATGCGGCGCAGGGCCTCGAGAAACGTCTCCCGTCCGGAAGCGTACTCGTGGCGCGACCACTCGTGCGTGCGGCGCGAGGTCTTCACGCCGAGGCGCTGGAGCAGGAGCTTCACGTGGCTCTTCGTCCACTCGAGGAACGCGGAGCGCAGCGGGAAGTCGTGGAAGGCGTCGATCTCCGCAGTCGGGTCGATCGCGTCCCAGCTCGGAGTGGGCTCCACGTCGTTCGCGAAGAAGACGTAGACGACCGTGTCCGGGGCGAGCGCCCCGACGCGTTCGGCCACGACCCGCGAGACCTGGTCCGCGTTGTAGCCCGGGACGCCGCAGTTCAGGACCTGCGCCCGAGCTCCGCCGGCCGCGAGGTGCTCCGCGAGCCGAACGCCCAGCGTGTCCCCGAGCGCGACCCCGTTGCCGAACGTCATCGAATCGCCGAAGAGTGCGACCCGGCGTACGCCCTCCTCCGGTCCGGAGAGCTCGGGACCGCGCAGCCCGTCCGCGTTGATCTCGATCTCGTGCCCCTTGTAGAGCGTGCGAAATCCCGGTCGAAGCTCGGACGCCACGCCTTCGATCTCGCTCAGGCGGAAGGGCGTCGTGCCGTTCCGCGGCACGCCCGCCCGGAGGACGAGCTCCGCGACGGCGAAGACGAGCGCGAGAACGAGGAGCACCGCGCCGGAGACCTTGAGCTTCCTCATGAGAGGGCGTCCGAGTCTAGTCGTCGCGCGTCAGGGAACGAACGGGCGCGGCGGGGCGATGCGCGCCAGCTCGACCACGCCGCCGACCCGCGGGGGCTCGATCGCCGCGAGCCGCCGGCCGTCCCAGGCGAGGAAGCGGTTCACGGGCGCGTCCAGGTCTCGCGTGAGCTCGAAGCGCACGGTCCGCGGGCCGCGCTCGTCCGCGGCGACGATCTCGGCCGTGAAGAGACGCGTCTCGAACCGCGCCCCGACGCCCGGCGGCTCGGCCTCGGTGAGGTACACGCTCTCGAAGATCAGGTTGAGGAACGGCTCGTCGGTCGTCTCGAGCTCGAAGCTCCGCTCACCGGTGCGTCGCCAGAGAAGCCCGCGTCGCCCCATCTGCAGGACCGACACCTCGAGGTCGTGGTCGTCCGTCTCCACGGCCCAGGTCGCCGCCATGCTGAACGGGACGAGGCCGTTCTGGGACTGCAACACGAAGACCTCGCGGTGGCCGAGCTCGACCGGGCCGACGTCCGCGGCGAGCACCGTCTCTCGGATCTCCGTCGACATCTGGATCATCGAGCCGCCGGTCATGAGAGCGAGGAGCGCGGAACCCGGTCCGGCGAGTGCGAGGACGAGGTACGCGACGCGGCGCTGGGTGGGCCTGCCCTCCGCACGCAGCCGGACGACGAACAGCGCGAGCAGGGCCGAGCTGGCGACGGCGGCTCCGAGCAGCAGGCGCTCCGAGGGCGGCGCCATCGTCTGGGGCAGCAGCGCCACGGGTATCCACGACACGAGCAGCACGACCGCGCGGTGCTCGCGCACGCGCCGCAACAGCGCCCTCGCGAACGGCAAGAGGATCAGTGCACCGACCAGCGCGGCCGGGAGCAGCGCGCGCGGGTAGAACTGGAGCAGGTCGACCGGAATCGGAGCGACGAGACTGACGCCGCCCACGAAGAACGTGGCGGCCGCGCGCACTGCCCACGTACCCGGGTTCGTCCAGGGCGTCGGGTAGAAGATGCTCTCGCTCCCGTACCCGCTGACGAGCAGGAACCCCACGTGGAGGAGTGCGCTCGAGGTCGCGAGTGCGAAGAGCACGCCCGTGCCGCGGCGGTGTCCCTCCGCTCGGTCGAGGAGCGCGCGGACTGCGAGTAGCGCGAAGGCCGAGACCCCCGACTCCTTGGAGAGCGTCGCGAGCCAGGCAAGGAGGAGCGCGCAGGCGACGCGCGAGGGACGCGCCGACGCCCGCGGCTTTGCGACCACGAGCACCGCTGCGATCGTGAAGAGGACCGAGAGCAGCGAGTTGCGGTTCGCGATCCAGCCGACGGGCAGGACGGCGCTGTCGGTGACCGCGAAGAGCGCCAGCGCGAGCAAGGCGGTACCGGGCGCGAGGCCGAGCGCTCGATAGAGCGCGTGAACGAGGAGCAGGAGCGCGCCCC
>JAJDET010000302.1 GCA_029259655.1 Planctomycetota bacterium | reverse complement strand
ATGCTGCGATAATTGGCCAGCTGCTGTTGTCCGGGATCGAGATGACCGAGAATCTGGTTCAGCGCCGACCGTTCGCCCCGTGAAAGGCGCCGGTCCTCGAGCGTCTGCGCCAGCATGTCGCGAATCTGCTGCGGTTTCATCGTGGTTCACTGCACGCGACGCGGCGACGCCACGACCGCCCTCTCGGTAGTCGATGACGAGGGGCGGAGAGTCGACGCGATCCGACCCGCGGCGGAGCGGGAGCCGTTGTGGCTGACGGGCCGCAGTCGCTGGCGCATCGGGCCGCTCTTGCCGGGCGAATACGAGGTGACGGCCCTCGCGGGAGGCCTCCGCGAGAAGCGTCGCGTCGTCCTGGCCGCGGGCGAGTCCCTCGACGTGGAGCTGGAGCTCCCCTGAGCGACGGAACGGTCCGCCGCCGGCGGCAGATCCGACTACCGATCGGGCTTCTCCCCACGTCAGCACCGATCGAAACTGGAGGCGGCACCCGGACTCGAACCGGGGAATCACGGATTTGCAATCCGTCGCCTTAGCCACTTGGCTATGCCGCCTCTCGGCGCGGACGCCGGTTCGGGAGCTTAGTACGCCGGTCGGGTCCGGTCGAGTCCGATCCGATCCGGTTCCCTGGACAACGAGCGGGCCGAGATCTTCCGACGTTCCGAGCAGGCCCGGCGCCTGCTCACTTCGTCCGCGGTGCCTCCTGGAGCTTCCTGGCCTCGAATCCGGGAGACGGAGGCGCCGTCTGGCTCTTGACGTCGGACACGGTGCACACGGCGAGGGGATCCATCTCGCGAATGAGGCGTAGGAGCTGCGGAACCCTCCGCCGCCTCTCGACGACCAGGAGCACCTCGACGGGCTTGTCGTCTCCTCCGTGACCATCGAGCTCGAGGACCTCGAACTCCTGCTTCCTGAGGCTCCGCGCCAGCTCGACCTCGGGGCTCGCCGAGATCGCTCGCACGAGCTCCGTGCCGATCGCCAGCTTCCCCTCCAGCCAGATGCCGACGACGTTGCCGACCGCGAAGCCACCCGCGTAGGCGACCGCCAGGTACCAGCTCTCGAGGTTCCTGACGACCTGGGAGGCCGCGACGATCCAGATCAGGATCTCCACGAACCCGATCCCGGCCGAGAGGAAACGATGGCCGCGCACGACGAGCATCGTCCGCACGGTCCCCAGGGACACGTCGACGACGCGCGCGAAGAAGATCGCGATGGCCAGCAGCCAGGCGTTTTGCTCCAGGAATTCCATGGGGGTCGTGCTCTTGCTCCGCGTGAGTAGACGTCTGGGCTCGGCGGACGGTGGAAGCCGCCCCACGCGCCCATGCCAGCTTCTGATTCGCCCGGCTCGAACGTCTGGCTGCCAACCCGATGATCAGTAGCGCGCTCGCAGTGCCGCAGCCCTGGCCGAATTGTTCAGCATACCCCCGTTGGCCGTGGGTCTCACCGTGGTCGCTTCGGCACCGCGCGCCCGAGATGGCAGTCAGCCTCCTCGCGCATCGTGACGAAGGAGAGATCGTCTTCGGCAACGTCGTCGGATCGATCCGACCTGGCTCGAGGCGCCGTCGGGTTCGTTGTCTTTCTCCCCAGATGGTGGCCGTTTGGTATAGCTGAAGACAGACAGAAGATCGCAACGACCTGAAGAGCAGTGTCTTCCGTTGTTACGCTCCCGAGCCGTCCGGAGCACGATCGCATGCAGCACCGCCTCACAAGAGGACTCGACGTCCAGCTCGAAGGAGTGCCGGAACAACGAATCGACGACACGCGTCTGGATGTCTCGTCTTTCGCGCTGACCTGCGACGACTTCCCACGGCACCAGACGACTTCAATGGTCGAGAAGGGCGACCGCGTGAGGCTCGCACAGCTCTTGGCCATTGATCGCGATCGGCCGGAGATCCGGCACACGGCCCCAGGTGCCGGAGTCGTGCGCGAGGTAACTCGCGGTGAGAGACGCAGCCTGCTCTCCATCGAGATCGAGGGCGAAGGCGAAGACGAGGAGCACTTCGAGTCGACGCCGACTACTGGGCTGGGGGGGCTCGAGGCCGAGAATGTCACGCGACGGCTCCTCGCCTCCGGCCTCTGGACGTCGCTGCGAACGCGCCCCTTCAACCGTGTGCCTGATCCCGCGACGCAGCCGCACTCGATCTTCGTGACGGCGATGGACTCGTCTCCCCTTGCGCCGCGTGCCGAGATTGTCCTGGCGGCAGAGCACGAGGCGTTCGTCGACGGCCTGCGCGTGGTCGCACGCCTCACACCGGGGCCGGTTCACCTGTGCCGTCGACTGGGCGCCGCGATCCCCGCCGGCGACGTGGAGCGCGTGCGCGTGGCGGAATTCTCCGGCCCGCACCCGGCCGGCCTGGTCGGAACGCACGTGCACTTCCTGGACCCGGTCGAGCCGGGAAAGACGGTCTGGTACCTGGGCTACCAGGACGTCCTCGCGATCGGGAAGCTGTTCACGACCGGCCGCCTTCCAGTCGAGCGCGTCGTATCGCTCGCCGGTCCGATGGTCGAGCGTCCCAGGCTGATCCGGACGCGGCTCGGAGCCAACACGGACGACCTGGTCGCGGGCGAGTTGCGGGCGGGTGAGTGTCGGGTCATCAGCGGCTCGCCCCTCTCCGGGCGGCAGGCGTCGGGCTGGGGTCGGTTCCTGGGTCGCTACCACTCGCAGGTGTGTGTGCTGGAGGAGGGTGGTGTGGAGCGGCGCTGGTCTCCCCTCCGGTGGCATCGCGACGGGCGCTCGACGACGGCACTGCACGGACGGCCCACCGCCTTCTTCCCCACCGGCGCCTTCGAGCGCGTCATGCCGTTGGACCTGCTGGCGACACCGCTCCTGCGGGCGCTCCTCACCGGGGACGCGAACAAGGCGCAGGACCTCGGCTGCCTCGAGCTCGGGGAGGAAGATCTGGCGCTCTGTACGTACGTCTGCCCCGGGAAACAAGAGTACGGAGCCTATCTGCGGGCCGTGCTCGAGCGCATCGAGGGGGAGGGATGAGCGCGAACCCGCGTCCGCAGCATGCGGAGCAGGGCTACCTGGCGCGAGCGGCCACCGCGCGAGCGCCCCACGTGCGCCAGAGAGAAGATCTCGCCGGTGTGCTGCGGCACGTACTGGTGGCGCTCGCCCCGTGCCTCCTGGTTGGCCTCTACAACACGGGCTACCAGGCGAACCTGGCGCTCGCGCAGCTCGGCCTTGGCACGACGACAGGCTGGCGCGGCTCGCTGCTCAACACATTCGGCGTCGGGTTCGACGCGGGGTCCACGCTGGATTGCGTGCTGCTCGGAGCCGCGTACTTCGTGCCACTCTTCGCCGTGAGCGCGTTGACGGGAGCGGCTTGCGAGCGAGCCTTCGCGCTACTGCGCGACCGCCGACCAAGTCCGGGGCTCGCGGTGACGGTGACACTGTTCAGCCTCAGCCTGCCTCCAACCCTCCCTGTCTGGCAGGCGGCGCTCGGGATCGCCTTCGGCGTGGTCGTCGGGCGGGAGGTCTTCGGCGGTACCGGCAAGAACTTCCTCAACCCGGCACTGGTCGGGCTGGTCTTCGTCTACTTCGCCTATCCGCTCGCGTTCAAGGGCGCCGGCGTGTGGACGGCAGTGGATGGCTTCACCGGGGCGACGGCCCTGGGAGCGGCCGCGCTGGGCGGGATGGGGGCCGTCGAGGCGACCGGCGTGACCTGGCTCGAGTCATTCCTGGGCCTGGTGCCGGGGTCCTTCGGCGAGACCTCGACGCTGGCCTGCCTCGTTGGCGGCGCCTACCTCGTCCTGCGCCGCATCGCCTCCTGGCGCATCCTCGTGGGCGCGACCCTCGGCCTTGTCGGGACCCTGTTCTTGCTTCAGCTCGCACAGGGTCCGGCGCCGTCCGCAACCCAGGTCCCTTGGTTCTGGCATCTGACGCTCGGGAGCTTCGCCTTCGGCGTCACGTTCATGGCCACCGATCCGGTGTCGGCGGCTCAGACGAACGCGGGACGCTGGATCTACGGCTTCCTGATCGGGTTCCTGGTCATCGTCATCCGTTTGCAGAGCCCGGTGCATCCCGAGGGCGTCATGCTGGCCATCTTGCTCGGGAACGTCTTCGCGCCCTTGATCGACTACGCCGTGGTGCGACGCGACATCCGCCGCAGGAAACGTCGCCATGGCTAGTCCGACCGAAGAGAATCCGGCCCGCACGCTCCTGGTAGCGTTCGTCGTCTGCGCGGTGTGCTCCGTGGTGGTCAGCGCGACGGCCGTTTTTCTCGAACCCCGGCAGCGCGCCAACCGCGAGCGAGAGCGGGAGCAGCAGATCCAGGCGATCGTCGCACGCCAGCCCGGTCTAGCGGAGCTCCTGGAGGGCCTGGAGGGAGTGAGCCTCGAGCCGCACGTGGTCGAGCTCGCCACGGGGGAGCTCGCCGACCACATCGACGCAGCGACCTTCGACGCGCGCCGGGCCGCGAACGACCCCCTGCTCGGAGTCGCGCTCCCCGCCGACCGCGATCCGGCCCGGATCGGCCGCCGCTCGAGGTTCGCCGTCGTCTATCTGATCGAAGCAGCGGGGAGGATCGAGCTCGTCATCCTGCCGGTCCACGGCAGCGGATACGCCTCCACCCTGTACGGCTACCTGGCGCTGGCCGGGGATACGAATACGGTGGCGGGCCTCAGCTTCTACGAGCACGGCGAGACGCCGGGCTTGGGCAGTGAGATCGAGGAGCCCTACTTTCTCGAGTCCTGGCCCGGAAAGCTCGTGCGCGACGAAAAGGGCGAGCTGCGCATCGGGATCGCGCTCGACGAGGTCGACCCCGACTCGCCCGACGCCGCCTACGAGGTCGACGGGCTGACGGGCGCCACGCGCACCTGCAGCGGGGTGACTCAGCTGCTCCGCTACTGGCTGGGCGAGGACGGATTTGCCCCCTTCCTGGAGCGGGTGCGATTGAAGAACGAGGGAGGGCCATGAACACCGACTCGACCCGCACGCTGACGCGACCCGTCTTCGACGAGAACCCGATCGCCCTGCAAGTGCTGGGCGTCTGCTCCGCGCTGGCGGTGACGAAGACCCTGGCGACCGCGCTTGTCATGTGCCTGGCACTGACGGCCGTCTTGACCGCGTCGAACACCGCCATCAGCGCCATCCGGAAGCTCGTGCCGCGCAGCATCCGCCTGATCGTCCAGATCACGATCATCGCGTCGCTAGTGATCGTAGCCGACCAGTTCCTGCGGGCCTTCGCCTGGGAGCTGAGCAAGGAGCTCTCCGTCTTCGTGGGGCTCATCGTCACGAACTGCATCGTCCTCGGCCGCGCGGAGACCTTCGCGATGAACAACTCCGTCGGGGCGAGCGCCCTCGATGGGCTGGGCAACGGCCTCGGCTATAGCGTCATCCTCATCGCAGTCGGGAGCGTGCGCGAGCTCCTCGGCGCGGGCGCGCTACTCGGCTACCAGCTCCTGCCACTCGCCTCCGAGGATGGCTGGTTCCAGCCGATCGCCCTGATGCGCTCGCCGCCGAGTGCGTTCTTCATCATCGGCGGATTGATCTGGCTACTGCGGACCTGGAAGACCTCTCAGGTCGAGGAGTCGGAGACCGACGTACTCGTACCACCGACGCCGGCGAGGAGTGAGTCATGAGCTCTCTGCGCCTCTTCGTCGAGGCGGCCTTCGTCGAGAACCTCGCGCTCTCCTTCTTCCTCGGCATGTGCACCTTTCTGGCGGTCTCACGAAAGGTCGAGACGGCGATCGGGGTCGGGATCGCGGTCCTCGTCGTACAGGCGATCACCGTGCCTGTGAACAACCTGATCCGGCACTACCTGCTAGCCGAGGGTGCTCTCGCCTGGGCCGGATTTCCGGAGGTCGATCTGGGCTTCCTCGGGTTGATCACCTACATCGGCGTCATCGCGGCCATGGTGCAGATCCTGGAGCTCGTCCTGGATCGACACTTCCCGCGGCTCTTCTCCACACTGGGCGTCTTCCTGCCGCTGATCACTGTCAACTGCGCGATCCTGGGCGGCTCGCTGTTCATGGTCGAGCGGAATTACACGTTCAGCGCGAGCGTCGTCTACGGACTGGGCAGCGGTTTCGGCTGGGCGTTCGCGATCGCGACGTTAGCCGCTATCCGCGAGAAGCTCGATTACAGCGACGTTCCCGCGGGACTGCGCGGCCTCGGCATCAACTTCGTGATCGTGGGTCTGATGTCGCTCGCCTTCCTGGCTTTCTCCGGCCTCCGCCTCGGATGACTCCCATGGGCTCCCACCATGAGGTCGCACGATGATCGAGGTCGGCCTGGGCTCCCTGCTCTTCACAGGCATCGTCATGTGCCTGGTGCTGCTGGTTCTCCTGGCCCGGCAGCTTCTCGTCGTGCAGGGAGAGGTCGAGGTGCTCGTCAACGACCGGCTGAAGTTGCGCTTCCCCATCGGCCAGAAGCTCTTGTCAGCGCTCCTCGAGAACGGGGTGCAGGTGCCCTCGGCTTGCGGCGGCTCGGGGACCTGCGGCGTGTGTCGCGTCACCGTCACCCAGGGCGGCCGGCAGCCCGTCCCGGTCGAAGCCGCGCGCATCTCCGCCGGGGACCTGCGCGCAGGCGTGCGGCTGGCCTGCCAGCTGACGCTGCGGGAAGACCTCGCGGTGCGCGTCCCCGATCAGTTCGCGGGAGCCGAGCAGATCGAGTGCGTCGTGCGCTCCAACCGTAACGTGGCCACCTTCATCAAGGAGCTCCAGCTCGCGCTCCCGGAGGGCAAGCTGCTCGACTTCCGTGCCGGGGCTTTCGTCTCGCTCACCTGTCCCCCCTACCAGAACCGCTTCGCCGACTTTCAGATCGACCCACCGTTCGACGCCGAATGGGATCGCCTGGGCCTGCGGAGTCTCCAGGCGCAGGCCAAGCAACCCACGACGCGTGCCTATTCGCTGGCGAACCACCCCGGCGAGGAAGGCATCGTGCTGCTCGACGTGCGCATCGCCACGCCGCCGCCGGGCTCGCCGGCGTCCACGCCGCCCGGGGTCGTGTCCTCGTGGATCTTCGGCCTGTCCCCGGGCGACCGCGTCACGATCGCCGGCCCCTTCGGGCACTTCCACGCCACGGAGACCGAGCGCGAGATGGTCTTCGTCGGCGGCGGCGCGGGCATGGCTCCCATGCGCTCCCACATCTTCGATCAGCTCGAGCGGCTGCGCAGCGAGCGCAAGATCACGTTCTGGTACGGCGCGCGCAGCAGACGCGAGCTCTTCTACGTCGAAGACTTCGACCGGCTCCAGGAAGAGCACGAGAATTTCCGCTGGTTCACGGCGCTCTCGGAGCCGAAGCCGGAGGACGAGTGGCAGGGGTACGTGGGCTTCATCCACCAGGTGCTTCACGATCACTACCTGGCGGATCATCCGTCGCCAAAGGCGTGCGAGTACTACCTGTGCGGGCCGCCGATGATGATTCGGGAGACACGCGGGCTGCTGGACAGGCTGGGGGTCGCAAGTGAGAACGTCCACTACGATGACTTCGGGGGCTAGGCTACGAGTGATGGAACGAACGCTCCTGGCTGCGCTGCTCGTGGCCCTGGCGGCTTGCACGGCGGAGACGGCCAGCGACCCGCTCGCGTTCTCCGGATCGTCCATGGGCACGAGCTGGCGCGTCAAGCTCTCCGGGCTCCAACCCGGGGTCGAGCCCGCGGTACTCGAGAGCGAGTTGGCGCAGATCCTTCGCTCCGTCGACGAGCGGATGTCTACTTACCGTGCGGACTCCGAGCTCTCGCGCTTCAACGAGAGCCGCTCTACGGACTGGATCCCGGTCTCCGCGGACACGGCCGCGGTCGTCGCTGCTGCGCTCCGGATTGCCGAGCGGACGGGCGGAGCATTCGACGTCACGGTGGGCCCGCTCGTGAACCTGTGGGGCTTCGGTCCCGAACGCCGGCCCGCGCGCGTCCCCACCGAGGAAGAGCTCCGTGTGGCCCGGGCCTCGACCGGATACACCCGACTCGAGGCGCGGACCTCGCCGCCCGCGCTTCGCATGCAGGTCGCTGAGCGCTACGTGGACCTGTCCGGGATCGCGAAGGGGTTCGCCGTCGACGCACTCGCCGAGCACTTGGAAATGCGCGGGATAGGGAACTACCTGGTCGAGCTCGGCGGCGAGCTGCGCGCGAAGGGCCGCCTGCTCACGGGAGAGCCCTGGAAGGTCGGCGTCGAACGTCCCGTAGCCGGCGGTCGGACGCTCCACCGCGTGCTCGCGCTGGAGGATCGCGGCGTGGCGACCTCCGGCGACTACCGGAACTTCCACACGCTCGGCGAAGAGCCGTTCGCCCACGTTCTCGATCCTCGTAGCGGACGCCCGGTCCGCACGGGCGTCGGTTCCGCCACGGTGGTCAGCTCCTCGACCATGGAGGCCGACGCACTGGCGACCGCAATGATCGTGCTGGGGCAAACAGAGGGCCTACGGCTGGCCGAGCGTGAGGGCCTGGCCGTGCAGCTCGTCCTTCGCGAGGGAGAGGAACTGGTCACGCGTTCGACGGCGGCCTTCGAGGAGCTCGTCATCGACGGGCAGGGGAGTGCACGGCTGGCGCTCTTCCCAGTGGTGCTGGTGGTGATGCTCCTCGGGATGGCAGGCCTGGGCGCGGGCCTCCTCTTGCGCGGACGACCGCTGAGCGCTGGATGCCGACGCGAGCTCGGAACGGCAACGCCGGACAGCCGGTGCTGGACCTGCCACCCGCATCGTCCCGCGAATCACCGAGCTGACGCTACACCGGCGTCGCGCCACCTCGCGCGCCAAGCAAGGGGGGGCTGATATGCCGCTAGCCAGGGACGTCATGGTCACCGACCTCGTCGTCTTGCGCCCGGAGACGAGCGTCCACGAGGCCATGACCCTGTTGATGAGCAGCGGCATTTCCGGTGCGCCGGTCGTCGACGCGCATGGCAGCGTCGTCGGGATCCTGACCGAGAAGGACTGCCTACGCGCGATCTTCCCCGCTAGCTACTACCAGGAGCCGGGCGGAAGCGTGGCGGACTACATGAGCCGGCAGGTGCGCACGATCCAGGCCGAGACAGACATCCTGGAAGTCATCGGGCTCTTCCTGCGCGGCCCCTATCGACGCTTCCCTGTCCTGGCCGGCACGCGGCTCGTCGGCCAGATCAGCCGGCACGACGTCCTGCGCGCGGTCGAAGCCATGTGGTGAATCGGGCTAGATGTGACTGCCGGAGATGTACCCCAGCATCGTGCTCCGCGGATCCGCAGGGTACTCCGGCTCCCGTGGGTCTCACCGTTCGGTACCGGGGAACGCGCGAGGACAGAGCGTCGCCGTCTCCGCCCCCCCACGACCGTTCGAAGTACGAAAGGATCCCGACCCGGAGCCGCCCTCCCTCGGAGGACGCCTCCATCGCGCGCTCCCCTCCCTATACTCGACGCAGATCCAAGCGAGGATTGCTCCCATGAGACTCGTCCCCTTCGCGCTGTGTCTGCTCGCCTCCGCCGCGTGCCGGAGCGTCCCCGATTCCGCGCAGGCATCCGGCTCCGCATCCGGGCGCGCCTGGCTCGGTGCCGTGACGCGCACTCCGTCTTCCTCCGAAGCCGAGGCGATGGAGCTCCCCTTCGAGGTGCGCCTCCAGGGACAGGCGATCGCGTCCGTCGTGCCGGGCGGTCCCGCGTCCCTTGCCGGACTGAAGTCGGGCGACGTCGTCCTGCGCATGGACGAGAACGCGCTCTACAGCCAGGACGACGTGCGGGACTTCCTGTGCGCCTCGCAGCCCGGAGAGAAGGTCGAGCTCACGGTGCGGCGGGCGGGAACGTCCGCGGAAGAGGCGCTCGCCGTCGAGCTCACGAGCTCGCCCGACGATCACGCCGCCACCTCGATCGACTGGGAGTTCGCGAGCCTCGCACAGCTCTCCCGGGCCACGGCGAAGGCCCGAGCCGAGAAGCGCCGGTTGCTCATCGGGCTCTCCGGCGCGGAGACATGATGACCGAGCACACGATTCGAGAGCGGTGCGTTCTCGAGCCTTCTGACTGACCCCGAGGTGATCCGGGCGACGGAGCCCTACGTGCGCGTCATCGTCCGGCGCCCGCACGCCTACCGCTTCCTCCAGGAGCATCTCCCGGAGCTCGAGCGGAAGAGCCGTGCACCGGCCGGAGTGGACGGGGAAGCTCAGCCCATCGTCGTCATCCAGGGCGGCGGCGCGTCGTCGCTGTCGGGCGAGATCACGCTCCCGGACGGGAGCACGATCGACGCGTCGGAAGTCGTCGTCATCGACGCGAGCGAGATCCCGATCCCCGGCATGGTCGCCCTCGACGTCGACGGCAACGTCCTCGGAAACATCGCGTTCCTCACGGGTGGTTCGCGGGACGACATGCTCGAGTTCCTTCGCGAGCACGCGCAATAGACGTCTCGACCGGGGTCCCGTCGCGTGAGCGGGGCTCCGGCGTATCCTGAGGGCGTGAGAACCGCCTACACGATCGGACAGCTCGCTGAAGCCGCGGGCGTCCCCACCTCCACCGTTCGCTACTACGAACGGCGGGGACTCCTGACCGAGCCGGGCCGCTCCGCCGGGAACTTCCGCGTGTACGGTCCGGACGCCGTCCGCCGGTTGGGCTTCATCCGCTCCGCCCAGGAGAGTGGCTTCACGCTCCAGGACATCGGGCTCCTCTTGGCCCTGCGGGACGGCGAGACCGATCCGTGCGGCGAGGTGCGCGACGTCATCTCCACCCGCCTCGCAGCCGTTTCCACACAGCTGAAAGACCTGCGCCACGTCCAGAAGGTCCTCCGGTCGGCCCTGGACTGGTGCGAGTCCAGCGGAGGAGACGGTGAATGCGTCCTGCTGGACGACCTGGACAGGCAGGGATCCCAGCGGCCACCCCCGAAGGGTCGAGAAAAGCGCTGAAGTCGAGCTTGAACTTGAACCTAGGTACAAGGGCTAGGGTGTCCCCATGCCTGCTCGAAGTCCCTCCGGCGCCGTTTGCCCGCTGACCGGCGAACGCGGTCGCGCCGTTCCCCGGGTCACGCTCGAGAGCCTCCTCCTCCCCGCCGCGCGGACTCGAATCGGATCGTCTGTGTGGTTCTTCTGCGCGTCTCCCGACTGCACGATCGTCTACTTCGACGGCTCGGGCCAGACGATCGACAAGCAGGACCTCCGCGTTCGCGTCGGGATCAAGGAGCGCGCGGGACCACGTCCCGTGTGCTACTGCTTCGATCACACCTACGAGTCCATTGCGACGGAGATCTGCGAGACCGACCACAGCACGGTCGTCGACTCGATCACCGAGCGCATTCGCGCCGGAGACTGCGAGTGCGAGATCGTGAACCCTCGCGGTGCGTGCTGCCTCGGCGACGTTCGCGCCGCCGTGGCGGATGCCAGGAAGAAGTCCGGAGACGGCTGCTCCGGTGCCTGACATGAAGCATCGAACGAACGGCTCCTGGGCAACGGGCGGAACCCTCGTCGCCGCCCTCCTATCCTCGGCGTGTTGCTGGCTTCCGCTCGCGCTGATCGCGTTCGGAGTCTCGGGTGCAGCGGCGTCGGCGGCGCTGGAACCCTGGCGACCGCTGTTCGTCGCCCTGACCGTCGCCTTCCTGGGTACGGCCTTCTACCTGACCTACAGGAAACCCGGAGTGCGCACGACGTCGGAGTCGACCGACACGACCGCGGACTGCTGCTCGACGGAGCCCGGTCCGAGTCGACTGCAGCGCTGGAACCGGCGCGCACTCTGGATCGTGGCTCCGCTCGCGCTCGCGTTCGTCTCGTTCCCCTCCTACGCCTCGGCGCTCCTCGGCAGCTCTGAACCGACCGGCGCCGTGTCGGAGACTGCACAGGTGCACTCCCTGCGCATCGAAGGCATGACGTGCGAGGGTTGTGCGGGGATCCTCGAGCGAGCCCTCGTCGATGTCCCCGGAGTGATCCGCGCCCGCGTCGACTACGAGACCGGGACCGCCGAGGTCGCGACCGAACCGGACGGCCGAGTCCCTTACGAATCGCTGGCGACCGCGGTCGAGGAAGCCGGCTACTCTGTTCTTCCTTGAAGCACCGAACCCCGAAGCCGATGAGAACGCCCCTGCTCGTCTTCAGCCTCCTCGCCGCGACCGCTCTCTGGGCCTGCACGTCGGCATCGCCGCGGCACGAGCGCAACGTGACGCTCGCCGAGGTCTCGATCCGGATCGACGGATTCGTCCAGACCGCCGGGATCACCTGACTGGGGTGACCCAACCGGGTCGAGGAAGCCCTGGATGGGCTTCCAGGTGTTGCCGAAGTCCGCGTCGACCTGGCGGACGATCGGTTCGACGTGTCCTTCGATCCCGAGCAGGTCGATCGGGAGGAGCTCCTCCGGACGATTCGCGAGCTGGACTTCGAACCCGAGCTCGTGGAGCCGCCACCGCCGACGGCGACCGAGGCTCGAGCTCGAGTGGACGTCGCGGAGTTGCCCGGCGAGCTCCAGGAGCTCTTCCTTCGCGCCAGGAAAGACGACCGTCCGGTCCTGCTCGACTTCACCGCCCCAGGCTGAGTGGCTTGCCACCGGATGGATACCGTGACGTATCCACACCCAGACGTCCGCGCCGAGCTCGAGCACTGGATCGAGGGCAAGGTCGACATCAGCCGGATGCCGGAAGCCGCGCGGGCGCTCGAGGTCGCGGCAGTCCCCGTGGCCGTCGCACTCGCCCCCGACGGATCGGTGTTGAGCCGCCGCCTCGACTTCGTCGAGCCCCCCGAGTTCCTCGAGTGGCTGCGATCGGTCCGAGGAGCGTTCGCACCTTGAGAGCTCGGCGCCCCGGCCGGCCGGGGTGGTGCTTCCCCCCTACTCCGTCCGCTGGATGACGTGCCAGCCGAAGGGGCT
>JAJDET010000301.1 GCA_029259655.1 Planctomycetota bacterium | reverse complement strand
CCTACATCCTGTTGACGCGGGGGAAGCTCGACGAGGGCACGCGGGAGCTCGAGCAGCTCGTCGACGATGCGCGGGAGGCGTACTCGCCCGACGACTGGCACCTCGCGCTCTACCGCGTGAACCTGGGCAACGCGTACTTCGCGAAGGGCGAGCTCGGGCTCGCGGAGGAGCTCTTGGCCGACGCACACGCCGTGCTCGACGCCAAGCTCGGCCCGGAACACCCGCACACGAAGACGGCGCGTGCGTCGCTCGCGACGCTCTTCGAGGAGAGCGGGCGCGTTGAAGAGGGTCGGAAGCTTCGCTGAGCGGGGCGGAGCACGGGGAGCCTACTCGAGGATCACGTTCGCCGTTCCGTGCGTGCTCTCCGCCGGGACCCGACCGCGGAACGTGTCCTGCCGAGGCCAGCGGAAGAACCAGAAGAGCTTCGTCGTGTAGGAAACTCGAGTGACGAGCACATAGGGCGTGTCCGCGGTCTCGTTCGGAGCCGACGAGAAATCTCCCATCTCGAACTGATAGTCGCTCTGCCGCCGGTATCCGCTGTCGTTCACCGCGAGCTCCGTGAGCTCGGAGATCTGCGCTGGCACCTTCGAAGTCGGACCTGCCCAGACGCGCACCACCGTCATTCCGTCCCGCCCGTCCGTGCCATCGAGGTTCAGGGCCGTGACCTCGACCGGCTTCGGGTCGAACCTCACCTGTGCGCCCGGTGGGTTAAAGTCCTCCGCATGGAGCCCGCTCTCGAACCCCGTGGCGAATGCCGCAGCGAGTACGGCGGCTGCGAGCAGAAGAAAAAAGACGAGAACGAGCAGCTTCCTCTTCGTGAACACGGCTTCCTCCCTCGCGCTCTCCATGAGCCCCGTGATCTTAGCGACGCGCGGCGAAACCAGGCCCTCGAGCACACGTAGAATGGGGGAGCTCGAGCCTCACGCCGGGGCGCGAGGAGAGAGATGCTCGTATTCACGTTTTCGACGCGACCCGGACTGGTCGCGCTCCTGCTCGGATCGATTGCCGCGGGCCCTTCCCCACGGTCTCAGGTCCAGGACTCGGAGGAGAGCGTCCGCTCGCTCCTGGTGGCCGGTTTCGAGGCCTACAAGGAAAGGCGACTCAAGGATGCCGAGCCGCTGCTGCAGCGCGTCCGCGTGCTAGCCGAGGAAGTGCGCGACGCGCCGGCGCAGGCTCGGGCCAGCGCGATGCTGGGAGATATCCGGTTCGAATGGGGTGACTACCGTGGGGCCTTGGAGCACCTGGAACACGCGCGCAGCGAGATCGCGAACGTCCCCGAGCCGTGGCTCGTGCTTCTCGTCCTGGACGACGCAGGCATCGCCTACTCCCGGGTCGGGCGGCCCGAGGACGCGGAGACCGCGCACCGCCATTACATCGAAGCCGCGATCGCCCTCGGTCGCGATCCCTCGGCCGGCTATGCCGGGATCGCGCGCGTCCACGAAGAGCGGGGCGAGGACGAGCAGGCCGTCGAGATGTTCGACAAGGCCCTGGCCGTGGCCCTAGAGCTCGGCACTCCTCGCTCCGTCGCCTACATCGGATTCCGGTACGGAGAGTTCCTCGAGCGTCACGGACGACCCTACGACGCACTTCGGCGCTACGAGCTCGCCCTGGACGTGGGTGATACCGGTGTTCAACCGGAGCTACTCGGGAACCTCGGAAAGCTCTACCTGTCGGCGGGAGACTACGGCAAGGCACGCGACGTCCTCTCCGACCTCCTGGCCGGGACGGAGCTCGACCGCTCCGATCCGGTCTGCCTCCGCTCGCGAACCCTGCTGGGCCGCATCCGGCGCCTCACGGGATCCCCCGCCGAGTCGCTCCGGATCCTGGAGCAAGTCCTCGAGGACTGTGCGGAGAGCCAGGTCCACGACCGCGCTCAGGCCCTGGCCGAGATAACCACGACGCTCGGAGACCTCGACCGCCGCGGGGACCAAGCGTCGCGGCTGGGGGAGGCGCTCGACCTCGCGGCAAGGAACAGAGGGTCCCCGGAGATCCTGGTCCAGGCCCTGCAGCACGTCGTCGGGTTCCTCATCGACGACGGTGACAACGCGCGCTGCCGGTTGCTCCTCTCCAGGGCCCGCGAGCTGGCTGTGCGAGAGGGTCTCGAGGCCGATCTCGTCCAGATCGAGGCAAACCTGGGCTGGCTCGATTACCTCGAGGGCGACTTCGCAAGCGCGATCGAGCGCTCGCGGCGGGCGCTCGAGACCCTCTGGCAGTCCGGCAGCGAGGGGGCCGTCCTCGAGGCCCTGGATACCGTGGCACGAGCCTCGTTCGCGACGTCGGATCTCGAGCGTGCCGGCCGCGCACTGGCACAGGCCGAGGGGGTTCTCGAGCGACCCAACCTCGGAGGGCTCACTCCGGACGAAGTCTCCGGTTGGCGGTCCCGCCACGCCAAGTGGCGCGCCACCGCCCAGGAGTACGTCCGGCGCCGCCTGGAGATCGCGCAGGCGGATTCCGCGGACCGCTGGGTGGCCGAGGGGCTGCGACAGTCGGATCTCTGGAAGCAACGCGGCGTCCAGCGCGCGGCCCGGCGCCGGGCGGGGCTCGCCGGTACGAGTCCCGAGCGCTCGGCGAGCCTCCTGCGGACGAACCCCGAACCTCGTGCCGCGCTCGACCTCGCTCGCATCCGCGCCACCGTGTTGCCCCCGAACGCCGCCCTGATCGAGTACGCCGTCGGCTACGGGGACCTGATCGCCTACGTCCTCACGCACGACGACCTCGTCCGAGTCGAGCTCGGCCCCATGGCGGGATTCGAGTCCGACCTCGCCGAATTCGTCGCCGGGATCTCTGACCCGCGCGCGCTCGCCGACGTACGGAGCCTCTCGCACTACGGAAGACGCCTCCACGATGCGGTCGTGGCACCCGTCATCCAGACGCTCCGGGACGGAGTGGATCACCTCGTCATCGTTCCAGTGGACTCCCTGTCCACGTTGCCCTTCGGCGCGCTCGTGAGCCGCGCTCCGGACGCGCCGCGGTCCTTCGCCGAGCTCGCGTTCCTCGTAGACCGCTACGTCGTCTCCTACGGGCCGTCGGTGAGTGTGCTGGAGGTGACTTCTGGACGCACCGGCCGCTCACCCGGTGAGCGTGCGCTGATCCTCGTCGACCCGTTGTACGACGCCTCGGTGCGAGCCCGTCTCGAAGGCACGCGCGAGGAAGGGCTTCACCTCGCCCAGATCCTCGCGGAGGAGGTCGAGGACAAGGCTGCGCTGGGCGACCTCCGCCTCGAGCGAACCGGCGAACTCCCCACGGGCTCTTTCGACCTCTATCTGGGCGCACACGCGCACTCCGGTCGACTGCGCGGCGACCTGACCCGGTTCTCGCTCCTGTACGTCGGCGCTCACGGGGTCGTGAACCTCGACCGACCGTACGAAACGGGTATCTCCCTGACGGATCGGTCCGACCGCGCGGACACGGTGACGGTCTCCGATATCCTGCGCCTCGAGCTCGACGCGGAGCTCACCGTGCTCTCGGCTTGCAGCTCGGCCGGCGGCGCCCTGCGCGAAGGCGAGGGCCTCCAGTCGATGGCGCGGGCTTTCGCGATCGCGGGTTCCACCGGGGTCGTCGCGACGCTGTGGCCGATCAACGACCAGCAGGCGCCGCAGGCGATGAAGGTCTTCCTCGAGGCGTTGCTGCTCGACAACGAACGCCCGGCCCAGGCGCTGCACCGAGCCGCGCTTCACGTCCGACGGTCGAGCGAGGTCCGGGGGCTGGGGGTCGAGGGCCCGGGCGAGCCGGCTACCGTCACTCTCTCCCATCCCTATTGCTGGGCCGCCTTCATCTACTCGGGACCCGTGAAGTAGGGAGGGATCAGAGGTCGAGGGGCTCGAAGGGAATGGCCATTTCCTCACGTCCCGTCTGAGGGGGGGGGCTCGATGTGAGCGGTGAAGACGTCGAGGCTCAGGGTGTCTCGCTCGACCTCCTTTCCGCTGTGGTCCAGGTCTAACCGAACGAGCTCGCGTAGGCCTCCTCGTTGAACCCGACCAGCCACGTCTTGCCGAGCTTGGCCGTGGGCGCGCGCAGGTTTCCCGTCGGACCCAGCACCACCGCCGCGAGGTCGGCGGGCTTCGGCGGGTCCTTCTTCATGTCGAAGGTCACGACCTTCTTGCCCTTCGCGACGACGACCTTCGACGCATCGCCGAAGAGCTTCTTCAGGTCGGACTTGCCGAAGCGTTCTTTCGAGGCGTTGACCGTCTCACGGACGGCGACGTCCCGACCCTCCAGGTAGGAGTCGGCACGCTTGCAGCTCGTTCAGCCCTTGCGGTGGTAGTACCAGTCGATGCGCTTGCCCATGGCGCCGATCCTAGCCGCCGGTCGGCTGATACGGTAGGGCCGATGGTCGACGCGTTCTCCACCGTCCGGACGGAGTTTCGCCACGAGCCCGAGCCCATCAAGGGGTCGCGGTTCCTCGGCCTCGTCGCGCCCGCGAGCACGCGCGACGAAGCCCTCGCGTTCGTCGAGCGGGTCCGCGCCGAGCTCCCCGACGCGACGCACCACTGCTGGGCGCGCCGCAACGGCCGCACGGGCGATGACTTCCAGTCGAGCGACGATGGAGAGCCGAGCGGCTCGGCCGGCAGACCGATCCTCGCGCAGCTCGAGGGTCACGGCGTGACCGAGATCGTGCTCGTCGTCGCGCGCTGGTTCGGCGGCACGAAGCTCGGCGTCGGCGGGCTCGTGCGCGCCTACGGCGGCGCGGCCGGCAAGACGCTCGACCGCGCGCCGCTCGTGACCGTCGTCGTCGTGCAGCGCGTCGAGGTGAAGTTCCCCTACGAGTGCAGCGGCCCGGTGCAGGGCCTGCTCGCGAGCCGCGGGCTCGATCCGGTCGAGTCAGCCTACGGGAGCTCCGTCCGGCTCGTGCTCGACGTTCCCGAACGCGACCTCGCGGAGTTCACGCGCGAGCTCACCGACAGGACCGCCGGCCGCGCCGCCGTCAGAGACTGCCCATGATCAGGCCGAAGCAGGCGGACGTGACGAGGAAGCCGATCCCCACCACGATCGCGAGCCCCTTGAGCATCGCCTTCTGACCGCGAACCCAGAGGAAGATCCCCAGTGGGAGCATGTAGAGGACCTGCGACCAGCCGAAGAACATGCCGAGTCCGGCCATCGCCTCGGCCAGGTCCTGGCCCGCGATCAGCGACCAGCCGACCCCGCAGAGGAACAATCCGGGAACGTGCACCAGGACGCCCAGGGCCGCGCCCAGGCCGACACTGCCCTTCGGGCGTTCGTCGTTCTGCATGAGATTCAGGTCGCGGCCCACTCGCGCAGCGGCGCGAGGCGCGTCCGCTCCAGGTCGTCGCGGTAGAAGAGGTTGTAGGTCTCGAGCGGGAGGATGCGCGTCGCATCCGGATGCACCACGTGCACACAGCTCTTCTTGATCGCGCGCAGGTCGAAGTCGTGCGCGTCGAGGAAACGCATCAGGATGACGCGGAAGACGTTCTCGTACCCGAGCTCCGTCGGCGCCTCGATGGTCGGGAGGCAGCACAGGAGCTCCGAGAGCCGCCGCGCCCCGTCGCCGGTCGAGTGTCCGCTCGACAGCGCACGGACGAGCTTGCCGTGGAGCTCGCGGTCACCCTCGAACGTGATCGTGTTTCCACCCGCTTCGAGCAGGAGCTCCGGATCGATCATCCCCGTGAGCGGTGTGACTCCCGCCGCAGTCTTCAGCGCGTAGGCCATCGCGATGCAGTCTGGGTTGCACGGGACGGGCAGGACGTCCTCGGCGCGGAACACGTCGGTCTGCTCGACGAGCCTGCGCCGGACTTCGGTCAGCGTCAGGCGATCGCGAGCCGCGGAGAATCCCGCGTTGCGTCCCGCGTCCTGGATCGGCTGGAACGTGACGCCGCGCACGCAGGGCCACTCGAGGGCGAAGTCGACGATGCGACCCAGCTCGTGGTCGTTGACGCCCTTCTTCAGCGTGCAGACGAGCGTCGTCGAGACGCGCTGCTCGTTCAGGTTCGCGAGCGCCCGCGTGCGGACGTCGGTGAGGTCGACACCGCGCAAGTCGACGAGCGCGCCGGCCTCCAGCGAGTCGAACTGGAGGTACGCCTCGAAGCCCGGGCCGAGTGCGGCGAGCTCCGCCGCGAGCTCGGGTTCGGCGGCGAGCCGGACGCCGTTCGTGTTGAGCATCACGTGGCGGATCGGCCGCGCCATCGCCGCGGCGAGGATCGAACGGAGCTCGGGGTGGAGCGTCGGTTCACCGCCGGAGATCTGGACCACGTCGGGCTCGCCCTCGCTCGCCACGACGGCGTCCAGCATGCGCTCGATCGACGCGAGCGAGCGGTATCCGCGACGCTCCGGCCCGCTCGATGCGTAGCAGACCGGGCACTCGAGGTTGCAGTGATCGGTGACCTCCACCAGCGTCAGGCACGAGTGCTGCTCGTGGTCGGGGCAGAGGCCGCAGTCGTAGGGACACCCGAAGCGCGTCGGAGTGTGGAACGCGAGCGGACGCTCGGAGGGCTTCAGGAATCGCTCCCGCGCCCTGCGCCAGTACTCGACGTCGTCGGCGATGAGCACCTCCTCCGGCCCGTGCTCCGGGCAGCGCTTGCGCAAGAGCACTCGCTCGTCCTGAAACACGATCTTGGCCTCGACCCGCCGGAAGCAGGTCGCGCAGATCGACACCGCGGTGTCGTAGAAGACGTGGTCGCGCACGGCCCGCGTCACGACCCGGCCCCCTCTTCCGAAGCGTGTCGCTCTGCGGTAACGCGCGGTGCGGAGCCGGGCCACGGAGTCAGCGCCGCGAGCCCCGCCAGACACGCCCACTGGAGCACCCCGAGTCCGGCGACCGTCTCGTATGGCTTCAGGAAGTCCAGCGCGAGGCGCAGCACGAGGTAGCTCGCGAGGAACGCGCGGAACCGGGCGCCCTCGCCCGCGAACCAGCGCTCGCGCGAGAGGATCGCGGCAAGCCCGAGGAGCGCAGCCGCTTCGTAGAGCTGCACCGGGTGCCGGCCGACGCCATCGCCCAGGTCGACGCCGAGGAACGAGCTCGTCCTTATCCCGTACGTGTCGTCGGCGAGCCCCGCCAGGAAACACCCGATGCGTCCGACCGCGATCCCGACGGCGAGCGGCACGGCGAAGAGGTCTCCCGTCCTGCGCCGAATACCGAGCCGACGTTTCACGAGCTCGACGGCGATCCAACCGCCGAGCAAGCCGCCGACGATCGTCTTCCCGCCGAGCAAGAGTCGGGGATCGGCCAGGCGCAGGCCGAGCTCGCTCGGATGCGCGAGGTGATGGAGCAGCTTCGATGCGAGGGCGGCACCGAGGATCGCCGCCACGACCACGCTCCAGCGCGTGCCCTCCTCGAGGAAGTCGCCGCGTCGGGCGCGCTCCCGCCGGTACACCGCGAAGCCGACGGCGTAGGCCAGCACCTCGAAGAGTCCGTGGAGGACCATCGAGAGCCGAGGGTAGGGCGTCGGACCCGGCCTTACGAGCGGTCGTCGACCGGCGAAGTCGGGAAAGGGTTTCCGTGCTCGCGCGCCCTCGGGCTCGGGAAGAAACCGCCCGGAGCGGCCTTCTCGACCGGCCGTCGTTTCCACCCCCCGACGAGACGCCGCGGCCGACCCCGGCCTCACGTGCTCCGGCGAGGGCCCGGGGCCTCTCCCGCGCTTGGCACCGGCCTTGCGTCTCCTCACACCGTCATGTCCACAGGTATTCACAGCGGAGTCGGTGCGATGGCGGCCGCGCAGAAGCGGATGGACCGGCTGGCGAACAACCTCGCCAACCTCGAGACCACCGCCTACAAGCGCCAGACCTCGTTCATCCACGCTCTCTCGAAGGGAGCAGGAAACCACTCCGAGCTCCACGTCGGGACGAAGTTCGACTTCAGCCAGGGCGAGCTGGAGCCGACCGGGAACGCGCTCCACGTCGCGCTCGACGGCGAGGGGTTCTTCGGCGTGGAAGGCGAGGACGGCGAGGTCTACACCCGCAACGGCGCCTTCCAGGTCGACGAGAACGGCACGATCCTCTCGCACGCCGGGCTGCCCGTGGCATGGGCAGAGCTGCGCGGCGTGCTCGATCCGACCGGCGAACGAATCGAGATCGGAACGGACGGAGGCGTCAGTCAGGGCGGCCGCTCGCTGGGACGGCTTCGCATCGCGAACTTCGCCGACCTGGGCAAGCTCTCGCAGGACACCAACGGCTACTACCACGCGCCCCTCGGGCTCGAAGAGACAGCCCACACCGCGACGGTTCACCAGGGGGCGCTCGAGGGCTCCAACGTCTCTCCGATCGAGGAGATGGTGGCGATGATCGCGGTCCAGCGCTCGTTCAGCGGCGCGACGAACATCCTCGGACTGATCTCCGAGACCTACCGGCGGCTCAGCCGCATCTAGCAACAGGAGAACTACACGTGATTCGAGCCATGAGAACGGCCGCTGCGGGCATGCAGTCCCAGCAGATGCAGGTCGACACGATCGCGAACAACATCGCGAACGTGAACACGAGCGGGTTCAAGAAGAACCACCTCGCGTTCCGCTCACTCCTGTACCGCACGATGCGCGAACCCGGCGCGCCGACCCAGGGCAGCTCGGTCGATCCGACCGGCCTCCAGATCGGCAGCGGATCGGAAGTCGCGAGCTCGATGAAGCTCTTCCAGCAGGGAGACCTCGAGCCGACGGGCAACCCGCTCGACGTCGCGATCTCGGGCGAAGGGTTCTTCCAGGTCACGCTGGGCAACGGGG
The DNA here is from genome assembly GCA_029259655.1 of Planctomycetota bacterium. Classification (GTDB taxonomy): domain Bacteria; phylum Planctomycetota; class UBA1135; order UBA1135; genus OFTM220. The sequence continues at coordinate 24,808 of JAJDET010000301.1, read as the reverse complement.
ACGTCCGCTTCACTCGCGACGGCCACTTCCGCACCGACTCGACGGGCTCGCTCGTCTCGGTCGACGGGTTCACGATCGATCCGGCCATCACGATCCCGCCCGACGCGACCGAGATCACGATCGCCCAGGACGGCACGGTGGCCGTGTCGCAGGCGGGCAGCGCCGCGCCGAGCATCGTGGGCAACCTCACGCTGGTTCGGTTCCCCAACCCGGCCGGCCTGAAGGCGGTCGGCAGCAACCTCTTCGCCGAGTCGGGGAGCTCCGGCTCGCCGACGAGTCAGACACCCGGCCAGGCCGGCACCGGGATCATCCGCCAGGCGTTCCGCGAGCGCTCGAACGTGGCGATCGTCGACGAGCTGATCGCGCTCATCGAGGCGCAGCGCAACTACGAAGTCAACAGCCGCACCATCCGCGTCTCCGACGAGATGATGCAGCAGGTCGGCAACCTCATCCGCTAGGAGGCCCTCCATGATTACCAGTATCCTCACCGCTCTCCTCGCCGGCGCGACCGTGACTTTCCCCATGGAAGCTCGCGTCCGCGGCACGGAGATCACCCTCGGCGAGATCGCGACCATCGCGACCGACGACGACGCCGAGCGCGCGCGGCTCGAGGGCGTTCACCTCGGCTACGCCCCGATGCCCGGCTTCAGCCGACTCTTCCACGCGACGCGGGTCGCGGAGGTCATCGAGCGCTCGACCGGGATCCGGGTCGCCCTGTCCGGGGACCGCGCCTGCCGCGTGTGGCCCGTGACGCGCGAGATCGCTCCCGAGGAGTTCGCGGCCGCAGCGAGCGCCGAGCTCGGGCGCATCTCGACGGAGGCCGACGTCGAGTTCCACCTGCGCGGCGATCACAACAAGCGTGTCGAGGTCCCCGCCGGCCTCGAGAACATCCAGCTCGAGGCACGTCTCCCGGACAACGCCCTGCGCGGCGGAACGATGTCGGTCCCGGTCGGGATTCTCATCGATGGAGAGCTCTACCGGACCGTCTGGACGTCGTTCGACGTCGTGATCTACGAGAACCGCACGGTCCTCGCGCGTGACGTTCGCGCGGGCGAACGACTCGGCCCCGAGCTCTTCGCGCAGAAGCGGATCCGCGTTCCGCGCCCGGGAGCTGCGAACCCCGGCCGGCAGATGGTCGTGGGCGCCGTCGCCACGCGCGACCTCTCCCGTGACGACTTCGTGACCGAGCTCGACGTCCGGCGACCGATCGCGGTCCGACGCGGCGAGACGATCTACCTGCAGGCGACCAAGGGTGCCGTGCAGGCACGTGTTCCCGCGATCGCACACGAGGACGGCGCCGTCGGCGACCGGATCTTCGTCGAGACCATCGCGAACGGCCGCCGGATCTCGGCGGTCGTGCGCAGCCAGGACCTGGCCGAGATCGACCTCGGCACGATCGGAGGCCGCCGGTGAACAAGCGCTCGTTCCTTCTCGCGTCGGTGATCACGGCGCTCCTCGCTCCCGCTTCCTACTCCCAGGACCGCATCGGCTCGATCTACCGCCCCGACGACGGGCCGGTCGGATCGATCGCGAACAAGACCGCGCGGCGCCCCGGAGACCTCATCACCGTCCTGATCTCCGAGAACCAGGACGTCTCGAACCAGGAGTCGTCGGACGTCAAGCGCGAGACGAGCCTCGACTACGCGCTGCTCAACTTCGACATCAAGGACAACGCCTTCAACCCGCTCCCGGGGCTCCAGGGTGAGGGCGAGGACCAGCTCAAGGGGACCGCCAACTACCAGAAGAAGGGAGCGTTCACGGCGCGCCTCACCGCGATCGTCGTCGACGTGCTGCCGAACGGGAACCTCGTCGTCAGCGGCCGCCGCGAGATCCGGATCGATCAGGAGACGAAGGTGCTCGAGATCACCGGCGTCGTCCGACGCTACGACGTGAAGTCCGACAACACCGTCCAGTCCGAGCTGGTCGCCGACGCGCGCGTCTCCTACGCCGGCAAAGGACCGCTCACCGACGCCACCAACCGGACCGGCCTGGGCAAGGCGATCTTCGACTTCATCCGCTGGATCTCGCCTTTCTAGAGAACCATGACTCACAAAACACTCAGCGCGCTCGCGCTCCTGCTCGCCGGCGCCGTCAACGCCGCAGCCCAGAACCCGACACCGGTGATCTACCCGTCGGGCATCGAAGCGCCTGCGCAGCCGACCGGGACCTCCGACTCCACGGTCACCAGGACCGAGCGGATCGTCCCGACCCCGGGCCGCGGGTCCGAGGGGCTCATCTCCGTACGCGTCCGCGACCTCGTCGCCGTGCGCGGCCAGGAGCAGAACGTCATCCAGGGGATCGGCCTCGTGACGGGTCTGGCCGGGTCGGGCGACACCGGTGAGGGAGCTCGCCAGGCGATCCAGAACCTCCTGCTCACGCAGAACATCACGCTCGACCTCGGTGCGATCGCGTCGAAGAACGTCGCGGTCGTGTGGGTCGAGGCGACCCTGCCGCCCGGTATCAAGCCCGGACGCCGGATCGACGTGCGCGTCTCCTCGCTCTACGACTCGAAGAGCCTCGTCGGCGGGACGTTGGTGCGTACCGAGCTCACCGAAATGGGGGGTCGGATCGTCTTCGGCACCGCGTCGGGCTCGGTCACGACCGGCGCGTTCTCCGCCGGCGGCGACGGCGCCGAGGCCGTGCGCAACCACCTGACGGTCGGGACGATTCCGCTCGGCGGCAAGGTCGAGCGCGAGGTGCCGGGACAGCTCGTCAGCGAGCACGGCTATCTCTACCTGGACATGCAGGCGCTCAAGGGTTCCTTCGGCAACGCGGTTCGCATCGCGGACAGCGTCAACGCCATGTACGCCGGCGCGGCGGTGGCGCAGGACGCCATGACGGTCCGCGTGCAGGTCCCGTCGGATCTTCCCGAGAGCTCGCACGTCTCGTATCTCGCCTCGATCCTCGAGCGCGAGGTGTACCCCGAGAACTTCGCACGGGTCGTCCTCAACGAGCGCACGGGCGTGATCGTGATGGGCGAGGGAGTCCGGATCACGCGCGGCGCGATCACGAAGGGCAACCTGACCGTCACGATCGCCGAGTCTCCCGAGGTGAGCCAGCCCGGCCCCCTCTCCGCCGGCGAGACGGTCGAGCTCCCGCGCACGTCGCTGCTCGTCGAGGAAGAGGACCGCGCCCTGACGATCGTCAACGGAGCGGCGACGCTGCAGGAGGTCGTCGAGGTGCTCAACGTCCTGGGCGTGACGCCGCGCGACATGATCCAGGTCCTCCAGTCCATGGCCCAGTCCGGGATGCTGCACGCCGAGATCGTGGTGATGTGATGCAGACACCCTCGATCCAGATGCCGGCCGGAGTCGATTCGGAGCTCGTCCTCGCCCAGGTGCGGGAGAGCGCGCTCCAGGGGGCCCCCTCGGGCAAGGACGCCGAGACGGCCGGCCGCCACTTCGAGGCGCTGCTCGGTTCCATGCTCGCGCAGGAGATGCGGCGCGGGCTCGACGAGGGCTTCTTCGGGAGCGGTCCCGGAGCGGACACCTTCGGCGCCTGGCTCGACGGGTTCGTCGGCGAGGCGATGGCGGAGCGCGGTGCACTCGGAACGACCGACCTCGTCAAGAACTTCGCCGCGGGTGCGGCCCGGGCGTACGCGGCAGTGAAGGACGGTGAAGAATGACCCTGCAATCCCTCGTTCATAAGCTCGAAGCCCAGCTCCAGGAGGAGAGGGGCGTCCAGGGCCGGCTCTTGTCGCTCCTCGACGCACAGGAGAAGGCGGTGCTCGCCGGAGACGGGCGCGCGCTCGAGATCACCGGAAGCGACATCGAGCGGGAGCTCTCCACCGAACCGCGGCGCGAGAGGAATCGGCGCGAGCTCTTCGAAGACGTCGCCTCGATGCTGGGCGTTCCGATGCGCATCCTCACGGTGAGGAGCATCGCGGAGCGGCTCGGCGCCGACGGCGAGCGCCTGTCTCGCCTGCGCAACGAGCTCGAGGAAGCACTCCTCGCCGTAAGGCGGAAGGCGCAGCGCATCTCTGTACTCGCTCGCGGCCATCAGGAGGTGCTGCGGGACGTGATGTGCCTCCTCCTGGGGACCGACGGCGAGACGGGCGACGGCCTGCTCGTCAACGCGGAGGCTTGAACGGATGGCGGCAAGCATCGGACTGAACTCGGGCCTGCGCGCGCTGCTCTCGTCGCGTTTCGTGCTCGACACGATCGGGCACAACATCGCGAACGCGAACACGCCCGGCTATTCGCGCCAGAACGTCGACCTGGCTGCCGGCCGACCCGTCTTCAGCCGCGGGTCGCTGATAGGTAGCGGCGTCGATGCGCGCTCGGTTCGCCGGACCGTCGACACCCTCCTGCAGCGAAGGCTGATCGGACAGACCTCCACGAGGGCTCGGCTCGCGTCGCGCTACACCGGTCTCACGGAGATCGAAGCGTTGCTCCGCGAGCCCGAGGGGTCGTCCTTGGGCGCGCGCCTGGACGACTTCTTCGCGTCGGCCTCGGGTCTCTCGACGAACCCGACGGACGGGATCCTGAGGACGGGGCTCGTCAACTCGGGGATTCAGCTCACGAGCCAGTTCAACCAGCTCTCCCAGAGCCTCGGGAGCATCCGCCGCGACACGAACCGCGAGGTTGCGGTCCGCGTGAACGAGGTCAACGAGCTGGCCTCCGCCATCTCCTCGCTCAACGAGGAGATCGCCTCGGCCAAGGCCTCCGGCCTCACGCCGAACGACCTGATGGATCGTCGGGACCTGTCGATCGAGAACCTGTCGAAGCTCGTCGACGTGAACACTCAGATGGATGCGACGGGATCCGTCCGGATCCTGGTCGGAGGAAGCACGCTGGTGAGCACGACGCGCTTTCACGCGATGCTGGTTCAGGACAACACCGACGGCAGCGTCTCGGTCGGGATCGAAGGCGCCGCCGGGAGCCTGGGTGTCACGGGCGGGGCGCTGGGGGGACTGCTCGCCGTGGCGCAGGGGTCCGCTCCCGACCTGCAGACGGACCTCGACGCGCTCGCGCGGAACCTCATCCGCGCGGTCAACCGGGTCCACTCCCGGGGAATCCCCGCGTCCGGTCCGTACACGTCGCTCTCCAGCTCCAACCGGCTCTCGGACATGGACAAGGACGGCGACATCCGCGACGAGCTCCTGTCGAACTCGGGGCTCCCCTTCGATATCGCGACCGGCGAGCTCTTCGTCAATCTCACGGAGGAAGCGACCGGCTTCGTCGAGAAGCAGGGCATCGCGATCTCGCGCACGCACACGACGGTCGGAGACTTCCTCGACGCGCTCTCGGCCGTTCCGCACCTCTCCGCGGACCTCGATGCGCTCGGGCGGGTCCAGGTCTTCGCCGACGTCGGTTACGGGTTCGACTTCAGCACGCGCCTCGACACGAACCCCGACCAGATCGGCTCGTTCGGCGGCGGCGAGGCCTCACTGGCGACGCCGACGGCCGGGCCTTTCGCGCTGGCCGACGGGGACACGCTCTTGCTCGACGTCGGCGGCACTCCGATCCCGATCACCTTCACGAACGCCGACTTCGCCGACACCTCCCAGGCGACGGCCGAGGAGATCGCGGCGGTCATCGCCGGCGACCCGACGGCGCAGGCGAACGGGATCCGGGCCGAGGCCGTCGACGGCCGCGTCGTCGTGCAGACCGCGGGGGCCGGCAGCACCCTCTCCTTCGATCTCACCGGTGGGACCGCGCTGGCCGCGCTCGGATGGAGCGGTCTCTCGGGAACGACGATCGCAGGGCACGGCACGGACGTCTCCGTCGAGGTCAGCGGCAGCTACTCCGGGGCGAGCAACGACGTCTTCACGTTCGTCGCGAACCAGGACGGAACCATCGGGACCACTCCCGGCCTCACCGTGGACGTGCTCGACTCCAGCGGGCGGCAGGTCGCGACGCTCGACGTCGGAGCGGGCTACTCCCCGGGAGCCCCTATCGCGGTCGGGAACGGCGTGTCGGTGAGTTTCGGGCTCGGTGAGCTGTCCGCCACGCACAACGACGTGTTCTCCCTCGACGTCATCGCCGAGTCGGACTCGGCGGACGTCCTCGTCGCCGTCGGGCTCGGCGGCCTCTTCACCGGGTCGGGTGCGGAGGACATCGATCTCGCCGAGGGAATCCAGCTCGACCACACGCTGATCGCCTCGTCGACCTCCGGTTCGGCCGGCGACAACGGCGCCTTGCTCGGGCTGCTGGACATCGAGCGCCTCACGCACACCGATCTCGGCTCGACGACGCTCGGCGAGTTCTACGGCGACGTCGTCGGCGGCGTCGGCTTCGACCTCGCGACGACCGTGGACTCGCTGGACGCGACCGACACCCTGATCGAGAGCCTCGAGCTCCGCCAGGAGCAGGTCTCGGGCGTCAACGTGGACGAGGAGCTCGTGGACCTGCTGCAGTTCGAGCAGGCCTTCGAGGCGGCCTCGCGCTACATCTCGGTGCTCAACGAGCTCAACGACGACCTCCTCTCACTCCTGTGATTCCATGCCCGTTCGAGCCACGACCAACTCCAACTTCCAGCGCGTCCTCTCGGGGCTGCGCTTCAACCTCAGCCAGCTCGTGCTCCGGCAGGAGCAGGTGGCCACGGGTCGCCGCATCCTCCGGCCATCGGACGACCCCGCCGGCACCTCGCGCGTCCTCTCGTTCAACCGCCAGCTCGCCAGTGCGAGCCGGTTCATCGACGCGATCGGAATCGGGCGCTCGATCCTGGACACGGGAGCCGTTGCGCTCGAGGCCGGCTCGGGCGCCCTCGCCGAGGCCCGCGAGACCCTCATCCAGGGCATGAACGGGACCCTCGCCCCGGAAGACCGCCAGGCCCTCGCGACCGAGATCGATCTCATCCGGCTCGGCCTCCTCGAGAACGCCAACGCCCGTTCCGGCGAGCGCACGCTCTTCGGTGGGGCGACCGCCGGTCAAGGGGCTTACGAGTCCCGCTCCATCGGCGGCCGCGAGCGCGCGATCTACATCGGAAGCAACGAGCAGCAATTCATCCGCATCGGAGACGGCGTCGACGTCGCGATCACCACTCCCGGCTCCTCGATCTTCAGCAGGGAGGCGGGGGCGGGAGCCGTCTTCGCCGGCCTGACCGGCGCGCAGCCCGGATCGACCGCGAACGAGGGCTCGGGCTACGAGTACCTGACGCTGCGCCACGACACGACGATCGCCGGCACGATCGGGACGGTCGGGCTCGCTCTCGCCGGCGCCGGAGCGAACGACACGTTCCTCGGACCGCAGACGCTGGATGTCGACCCCGTTGCGGGCACGGTGAGCTTCGGCGGAGGCCCGGCGCGCTCCATTCCGCAGGCGGGCGATCCCGACCTCGCGAATTTCGTGGTCGAGAACCCCGCTGGGGGCGAGCTCCACCTGGATTTCACGGGCTACACGGGGACGAGCTTCAACGGGACCGTCGACGCGACGGGCAGCATCTCGATCGACGGAACGACGTTCACGGCGCTCAACCTCGCGGACCAGAACATCCAGCTCGTCCATCCCGAGAGCGGGAACGTGATCCACGTGGACGCCACGGGCGTCACGCGGGCGGGACGGGAGCTCGTTTCCTTCAGCGGGAAGGTCAACGCGTTCGACGCCCTCCAGGGCATGGCGGACGACCTCCGCAACGTGGACGGGCTCGACCACACGGAGCTCCTGGGACGCCTGGACATCTGGCTGGATGAGGTCGATCGCAACCACGAGAATCTGCTGGTCGGACTGGGCGGCCTGGGCTCACGCAGCGAGCGGCTCACGAACACCGAGGACAGGCTGCAGGGCATGCGAACTCAGGTCGAGATCCTCCGTTCGCAGGAGCTCGACATCGACTTCGCCGAGGCAGCTCTCGAAATGGCACGCGCCCAGCAACAGCTCGAGATCGCGCAGGCTTCCGGCGTGCGACTGTTGCAGACGAACCTGATGAACTTCCTGAGGTGATCCGAATGTCCGAGATACCGATTCGCGGGAGAACACCGAACCCGGCCACGGCCCGCACGGGCCAGACCGGCCCGTCGCAGGTTCCGAAGACCGAAGGGAAGAGCGATGCGCAGCCGGCCTTCAAGGCGTTGCTCGAGAAGCTCGAGGAGAAGGCGCGCGTGCTCCAGGAGGAGTCGCGGACGGTCGACGACGCGGCTCACCTCGCCGGCGCGGTCGAGGGGGCACGGAGCTCGCTCGAGGACGCGTTGAAGCTGGGCGAGGAGCTCCTCGAGTCGTTCCGCGCGAACCAGCAACAGGACGCGACGCCCCCGGCCGAGGAGGAGGCCCCGTGATCCCCGCAGCGCTCAAGTCGGAGCTCGAAGGAGCCAAGTCGCTGATGGACCGCGTGCTGCGCGACGGTGACTCGATCGCCGCCGAGTTCCCGCTGGTCTTTCGCGAGGGGTTCCCGGGCCAGGTCGTCTGTCTCGGTGACGACGATGGAGTTCGATCCGCGTGCACGATGCTGACGCGAGAGTTGATCTCCCGGGACGTTCGCTTCCGGGCGGGCCTCATCGGCTCGGTGTCTACCGACCCCGAGTTCCGCCGCGAGGGGCTCGCGACGAAGGTGCTCCAGGAAGCGGAGCAGCGCTTCACCGAAGCCGGCGCGGTCGTCTCGATCCTGTGGGCCGACGACCCTCGGTTCTACTTCGCGCGGGGCTACCGGCCCGCCGGCGCCGAGATCGACTTCGTGATCACCGACGACGTCGTCTCGATCCTCCCGACCAAGAACGTCCGCGAAGCGAATCCGGGCGCCGACGGGGATGCGCCCGCGATCCACGCCGCCTACTGCGAACACGAGGCTCGCGTCGATCGGAGCGCGGAAGAGACAGCGGTGCTCCTCGAGTGCCCCGGAATGCGGACTCTCGTGTGCGAGCACGAGGGACGGGTCACGGCCTACGCCTGCCTCGGTCGCGGTTCCGACCTGGACAGGACGATCCACGAGTGGGGGGGGGAGCTCTCCGACGTCCTCGCTCTCGTCCGCGCGCACGCCGAGCACTGTCTGGCCGAGACCGGCGAGCCCGCGTTCCTCATCACGCCGTCTTCCGCGACCGAGCTGCACGAGCGGCTCCGGATCCTCGGGGCCGAGTCTTCGCTCGGCCTCCTGGGACTCGCCAAGATCGCCGACCGCGGTGCGGCCGCCGAGCTCCTCGCCGAGCTCCTGGGGCCCGCGGCCGAGGTGACGTTCGATCCCGACGCCGAACCGGCCCGGAGTGTTCACCTGCGCGGCCCCGGCGGCGAGGCTCACCTCAACGACGACACGTTGCTCATCCTGCTCCTCAGCGAGAGGGGCGAGCGCGAGGACACCGTGAACTTCGGACGAGAGCTCGGTCTCGACGTCGACCGGCTTCCGCTCCAGCCCTTCATCTGGGGCCTCGACTCGATCTGACTCGAGGCGGCGACCGCCGTGCGGTCAGTCGTAGTTCGCCGGGAAGAGGCGGCGCTCGGTCGCCTCGATGACGATGTGGATGACCTTGATGTGGACCTCCTGGATGCGGTCCGAGGTCGTCGCGACAGGCACGACGATCGGCACGTCCACGAGTCCACGCAGCTCACCGCCGCCCTTGCCCAGGAGCCCGATCGTGGTGACACCGCGCTCGCGAGCGACCTGCACGGCGCGGATCACGTTGGGTGAGCTCCCCGACGTCGAGATCGCGAGCAAGAGGTCGCCCTGCTTGCCGTAGGCCTCCACCTCGCGCGCGAACACCTCGTCGTAGCCGAAGTCGTTGGCGATGCAGGTGAGCTGGCTCGGGTCGGAGAACGCGATCGCCGGAAGTGCGGCGCGGTCGCCGCGGAACCGGCCCGTCCACTCCTCGGCGAAGTGCATCGCGTCGCACATGCTCCCGCCGTTCCCACAGGCCATGAAGAGCCCGCCGCGCTCCAGCGTCTCGAACGCGAGGTCGGCGAAACGCTGAACGTTCGGGAGCCCGTCGGGGCTCTCACGGAAGGCCTGCAGCGTGGCCGCGGCTTCCTCGAAGGAGCTCTGGATCGGTTCGGAGACGCTCATCCAGCGGGGAATTCTACGGGATGCCCCCTCCCGGTTCGGGCATCCGTGTCCGCCGAGAGCGAAACCGACGGCCGCCCCGGACGTCGAGGGAGGGGGGGCGGGGGGTGGGTGGGACCCCGGCGAGGCACCTCCCCGGCGCCGTTCCTCTCCCCCGACCCGGTAGCAGGGCTTGACGGGTCCCGTCGCGCCGACCGAGACTCCTCGGCTCGATTGTCGCCATGAGACCCCTCTCCTTCCTGCCGGTCGTCGTCGCCGCCATCGTGCTCGCCTACGTCGGCCACCGCGCGGCCGACCCGAGCTACGTCCCCGCGACGCTCGCCTCCGATGTCGAGCTGCTGCCCACCAACCTCAGCGGTGACCTGCCCGAAGGCATGGTCGTGCGCAGCTTTCACGTGACCGGGATGTGCTGCGAGGGGTGCGTGGGGAAGCTCTACTACGCGCTCGCGTCGGTCGACGGCGTGCGCGAAGCGGCGGTCGATTTCCACGAGGGAACGGCCGAGGCCGTCGTTCCTCCGGAGCTCGACGTCGAGAACCTGCTCACGGCCCTGCGCTTCGACAAGTACTCCGCAGAGCTTGCTGAGGATTGACTCGGCGCGCATCACCGCACGCCGGGCACGGCCCTTTCGGGCCGCGCTTCTAGGCGGCTCTACACGAAGAGCGCGGCTTCCGCCGCCAGCCCGGGGCCGAAGCCCAGCGCGACACACGGCCGCGGTGCGTCCCGCTCGATCAGCCGCTCGAGCATGAACAGGAGCGTCGGCGACGACATGTTGCCGTGCTCGGCGAGCACCTCGCGCGAGACCGCCGTCTCATCCCGCGAGAGACCGAGCGCTTTCTCCGCAGCGTCGAGGATGCGAGGTCCTCCGGGATGAACGGCCCAGGTCCGGATCTCATCGACCGACGTTCCCCGACCGGAGAGCCAGGCCTCCATCCAGGGGCGCAGCTCGTCCTCGATCAGGTTCGGCACGCGCGCCGACAAGGTCATCGCGAAGCCGCTGTCGCCGACGGTCCACGTCATCGCGTCCTCGGTGCCCGGGAAGACCACAGCGCCACTGGCACCGAGGCTCCAGCCTCTGCCGGCGCCCGATGACGAGGAGGCCCCGGGGGCGGCGAGCACGAGCGCCGCGGCGCCGTCCCCGAACAGCGCGTTGGCCACGATCATGCCCTCGTCCCAGCCGTACTGCAGGTGCAGACTGCAGAGCTCCGCTGCGCACAGGAGGACACGCGCGTGCGGATCGCTCGCGAATGCGTGCGCGACGCGCAGGCCGTTGAGCGCACCGTGACAACCCATGAAGCCGACGTGCGTCCGGCTCGCCGTGCGCGGGAGGTCGAGATCGCGCAGCAGCTCGACGTCGAAACCCGGCGCCGCGAATCCCGTGCACGACACGGTCACGACATGGCTGATGTCTCCCGCGTCGAGGCCCGAACGCTGCAGCGCGTCGCCCGCTGCCTGCAGCGCGAGCGCGCCCGCATGACGGGCGTAGCGTTCCATGCGCTCCGCCGTGCCGGGTCCACGGTCGTGCTCGCCCTCGGAGCGCGTGTAGAAGTCCTGCACCGGCTCGCTCCCCTGGCCGAGCAAGACGCTGTTCCGCCGCACGACCCCGGAACGCCGGAAGATCGCACCGAGAGCGCGCTCCTCGCGTGCGCCGGGCCGCATGATTCCGCGCACGAGCTCGCTCGCGGCATCCTGCTCGATCGAGCCCTCGGGCGTCGCCGTTCCGACGGCCAGGATCTCGAGCGTCATCGGGTTCCCTCGGGCCGTCCGTAACCGAGTCGGACGACGGGCTCCGTGAACCACGGAGCTCGCTCGAGCAGGACGGCCACGGCTCTGGCGAGCCGCCGGTGCCGCAGGAGGAGCGCGACCGCGCGACACGTGAGCTGACGAGAGAAGAGCGCGCGCCGCCTCGCGCGCATCCACGCGGGCCCGGCGGACTCGGGGTCCCCCCGCTCGAGCGCCCGGACGACGATGGGCGCGACCGACCGCGCGCCGACGAGCGCCCACCCGATCCCCTCGCCGGTGAAGGGCTCCACGTAACCGGCCGCGTCGCCGATCGCGAGGATGCGCTCGGCATAAGGGCGCCGCGGCCTGCGGGTCAAGACCGGCGTTCCGCGCCACTCGAGCGCCTCGGGCGACACGCCGCGGATGCGGGCTCGGTCGAACGCGCGCGCCACGAGCGCGCCCGGACCACCGGCCGCGCGAACGGCCTCGGGATCGAGTGCCGCGGCGAGGTCGAGGGAACCGTCCTCGAGCGGCGTGAACCCGATGTACCCCGCGCGGTCGACGACCATCGTCACCGTCCGCACAACACCCTGGACGGCGGGCTCCGCAGGGGGAGCGATGGCGCCGACGCCGATGCGCGAGGAGCGCGCCGCCCGCTCCGGAACGCCCGCGGATCGGAGCAGGTCGCTCGACAGCCCGTCCGCAGCGATCACGAACCGCGCACGGGCACACGCAACGGACTCTCGGTCGTGCAGTGCGACCGTCCGGTTCTCGTCCGCCGACCGGTCGAGCTCGGCGCGAACGCCGCCCAGGAACTCGGCCCCGGCGGCGATCGCCTCGCGGACCAGCGCCGCATCGAGTGCGCGCCGCGAGAGGACGCGGCCGCCGCGCAGCGGGAGCCGGACCCGACGCTCACCGAAACGGAGCGAGATCGCCCCGAGTGTCGGGGCACCCAGCTCGTCGAGGAGCGCACCGAGACCCGCGCCGCAGAGGGCATCCACGGCGGCCGGACCGAGACAGGCTCCGCAGACCTTCTCGCGGGGAAAGTGCGCGCGGTCGACGAGCAGGACACGCAGACCCGAGCGCGCGAGCTCTCTCGACGCCAACGCGCCCGCAGGGCCGGCGCCCACGACGAGCGCGTCCCAGAGTGGATCGCGCGCCTGATCGAGCCGGATCGTCGACTCGATCACGGGCGCTCCCATTCGACGAGCATGCGGAAGGGCCACGCGCGCCGGACCGTCGCCCCCGCGAGCCCGGCGTCGCGCACCACTCCGCGCATCTCCTCGACCGAGAACGCGCGCTCGACGGACCGCGGCCCGTCGGCGTGCACGACCTCCGAGCGCGTGAGGAGCCGGGTCGCGAGGATCGCGAGCCAGTAACCCGCGCGGCTCCGAACCAGGTCGCTCGCGAGGACCAGCCGGGCACCCGAACGGATCGCGCTTGCGAAGAGCTTCAGGATTTCTCCCCGCCCGAGGTGGTGCAGGAAGAGCGTGCAGACGATCGCGTCGTAGTCCGATGGGAGCTCGTCTTCGATGCAATCGAGCTCGAAGAAGCGCGCCGGAAGGCCACGGCGCGCGGCGTTCTCCGCCGCGAAGCGGACCGCCGTTCCGCTGACGTCGCACCCGTCGACCTCGAGCGCGAGGCCGGCGCGTCGCGCGCGGTCGACGAGCGAGAGCGTGACGTCCCCGCCTCCGCAGGCCACGTCCAGGACGCGCAGCGGGCCCCCTGCCGAGCGTGCCGATCGGGCGAGCCGAGCGAACAGCGCCCGATCCACACCGGAGGCCCGGTTGAGCCGCCCGATCCCGCTCAGGGCCTGCTCGAGAGCCGCGGGAGGGAGGTCCGGCTCGTCCATGAGCTCGGTCAGCGTCGATCGCCGCGAGAGGTCGAGGGTCGGATGCACGAGGGGCCAGGGCGATTCTGGGCCACGGAGACTCCCCGGCCCACCCCGAAAGAAGCACGATCGCCGCCTCGGGGGAACCTCCGCGATCCGCGGTGCGTCCTTCTCTCCCCGTCCTCTCTCCCTCTCTCCTCACCCGCCCACCCCCCTCCCGCCACCGCGGTATCCTCCATGTGGGTGCCTCCGTGGTCCGGCCCCTCCGCATGAGACCCTCCCTCGCATTCGCGATTCTCGCGCTCGCCGCGGTGCCGGTCGGTGGACAGGCGTCCCTGTTCCGTTCCGAGGGCGACGCCTCCGAGGAGTTCGGACGCGTCGTGGCCTGCCTCGGCGATCTCGACGGCGACGGCTTCGACGAGGTCGCCATCGGCTCGCCCGAGGCCCTGCTCTCCAGTGACCGGGTCGGGCGCGTCGACGTGGTGACGACGCGTACGCAGGAGATCCTCTACACGTTCTTCGGCGACGCCGACGGAGACAAGCTCGGCGCTGCGGTCGCCAACGCCGGCGACGTCGACAACGACGGAACGGACGACATCATCGCGGGCGCCTACATCGGGAACTACGCGCGCATCTGGTCGGGCGACGACGGCGTCGAGATCCGCACGCTCGTGAACTCCGGCGCGGCGACGGACTTCTTCGGGTTCGCGGTGGCGAGCGCCGGGGACGTCGACGCCGACGATCACGACGACGTGATCGTCGGCGCGGACCGCTTCGCGATCTTCACGGCCAGCTTCGCACAGGTCTTCTCCGGCTTCGACGGGTCGGTGATCCACACCTTCAACGGTAACGAGGGCTTCGACGGCTTCGGAAACGCCGTGGCGGGGGGCGGCGACGTCAACGGAGACCTGATCCCCGACGTGATCGTCGGGCAGCCGAAGGTGAACGGCATCGGGCCGGATTCGGGCCGCGCGCGCGTCCTGTCCGGCTTCGACGGCCAGACCCTGTACCTCTTCGGAGGCGACGCCGCCGACGACCGGTTCGGCTCGAGCGTCGCGTTCGTGGACGACGTCAACGGGGACGGCCGAGCCGAGTTCGCGGTCGGTGCGCCGGTCTGCGACAGCTCGATCTTCTGCTCGGCGAGTCTCGGCTACGTCCGCGTCTTCGACGGGTTCAGCGGGAACGAGCTGTACACGCTGCGGGCCGGGAAACCGTTCTCGCTGTTCGGCACGTCGCTGAGCAATGCGGGAGACGTGAACGCCGACGGGATCGGCGACCTCGCGATCGGAATCAGCGCCGCCGACGGCCGCTCGAAGACCGATATGGGCGCCGTTCGGGTCGTCTCCGGGCTGGACGGCACCACGATCTACCAGGCTCTCGGCCAGGCCGGAGGCGATCGTCTCGGCGCGAGTGTCGCGGCGGGCGGCGACGTCAACGGGGACGGCCTCCCGGACGTGTTCGCGGGTTCGGACGGCGGATACGGGGATGCCCTCTCGATCGCGCTGGCGCGCGACAAGGCACAGATCTCGCTCTCCGCTGGAGGAGTCCAGAACCTGCGGCTCGTGGCGGGGCCCTCACACGCCAATGCGCCGGCTGCGATCCTCGGCACGTTCCAGGGCACCACGCCCGGCATCCCGATGGACGACGTGGTGCTGCCGCTGAACATCGGACAGTTCACGCCCGTGAGCGGCAGCACGATCGAGCAGTTCGCGCGCATCTCGCTCCGCACGGGGAGGCCGCTCCTGCGCACGCTCGTCGGACCGGGTCCGATGCTCGCGCGCGCCGGTCGCCTCGACGGAAACGGAGAGGCGGTCGTGTCGGTCACGATTCCCGCCGGCGCGCTCGTCAGCCTCTCCGGGCTGACGCTGCACCACGCCTACGTCGTGTTCGACGCGGGCGTCAGGGAGACGGTCTTCGCGAGCAACCCCGCCGCTCTGACCTTCCTTCCTTAGAGAGGCTAGATCGCGGCGAAGGCTTCGCGCGCTGCCGCGATGACCCGGTCGATGGCCTCGTCGTCGTGGGCCGTCGAGACGAACCAGGCCTCGAAGGGCGACGGAGCGAGGTGCACTCCGCGCGCGATCATTGCGCGGAAGAACTCCGACCAGCGTTCGCGGTCGCTCGCCATCACTCCGGCGAAGTCGGTCACCGGCTCGGATGAGAGGTACGGGCAGAGCATCGAGCCGACGCGGCCGACGAAGAGCGCCACGCCCGCGGCGCCGGCGGCTTCCTCTAGCCCGGCGGCGAGCCTGGCGCTCGAGGCCTCGAGACGCTCGTAGACGCCAGGCTCGTCCAGCGCGCGGAGCGTGGCGATCCCCGCCGCCACCGCGAGCGGATTCCCCGACAGTGTCCCGGCCTGGTACACGTCGCCCGCAGGAGAGATGCGCATCATGAGGTCGGTCCGCCCGCCGTAGGCGCCGATGGGGAGACCTCCGCCGATCACCTTCCCGAGCGTCACGAGATCCGCCCGCACGTCGGTCAGGTCGCAGTAGCCGCCGCGCGCGACGCGGAACCCCGTCATCACCTCGTCGAAGACGAGCAGCGTGCCGTTCTCGTCGCAGAGCGCGCGCAGTCCCTCGAGGAACCCATCCGCGGGCGGGACACATCCCATGTTCCCTGCGACGGGCTCCACGAACACGCAAGCGATCTCCCCCTCGTGCGCGGCGAAGAGCGCTTCGACGCTCGCCAGGTCGTTGAACTCGGCGACGAGCGTGAGCTCGGCGAGTGCACGGGGCACACCCGGCGAGTCGGGCGCGCCGAGTGTCAGGGCTCCCGAGCCCGCCTTCACCAGGAACGAGTCGCCGTGGCCGTGGTAGCACCCGTTGAACTTGACCAGGTGGTCGCGCCCCGTGGCTGCGCGCGCGAGTCGCAGCGCGCTCATCGTGGCCTCCGTCCCGGAGTTGACGAGCCGCACCACGTCGACGTCCCGACACCGCTCGCAGATCATTCGCGCCAGCACGAGCTCCCCCTCGGTCGGTGCGCCGAAGGCCGTCCCGCTCTCGGCCACCGCGTGCAGAGCGGTGACGACGGTCTCCGGAGCATGCCCGAGGATCAGGGGGCCGTAGGCCGAGACCATGTCGACGTAGCGATTGCCGTCGACGTCGGTGATCCACGCGCCCTTGCCGTCGGCGACGTGGATCGGCGTCTCCCCGACACCGCGCCAGGCGCGGACGGGGCTGTTCACTCCCCCCGGGATCCACTCCTGTGCTGCGGCGAAGACGGCCGCGCTCGTCGCCCTCTCGTCAGGCCTCATTCAGCTTCTCCAGACAGGCCGCGAGCTGTTCCGCGGATGGATGGGGCAGCTTGACGACCGATACGAACGATCCCTTCTGGTCCTCCATCGCCTTGGCCGTCTTGGTTCCGATGGCGACGCCCGACCGCACCCGGCCTCCGTTCTGGACGAAGGCGTCCACGGCGGAGGGGCTCGCGAGGAACACGGCGTCGGCTTCGGGCAGCTCGATGCTCAAGAAGACGGTCTCGTAGACGACCGGATCCTCGACGCGGTACCCGCGCGTCCGGAGGCTCCGTGCGAGCTCGTCCGAGAGCGGACCGCGCGGCCACAGCACGCGCGAGCCCGCGGGGAAACGGCGCGCGATCTCGTGCTCGAGGTCCATCGCCGAGGGCGCGGGTCCGACCATCACGCGCTTGCCCATTTCCATGACGAGGGACGCCGTCTCGTCGCCGACCACGGCGATCGGGGCGGATCGCGCGGCGGCGAGGGCGGGTAGAGCGTGTTTGCTCGTAATGCAGATGACGTCCGCGGGCCTTCCGAGCACGTCGTGCGGAAGCTCGCAATCGCGGACCTCGATCAGCTCGCGGATGTCGACCTCCCACCCGACTCCCCGTGCGGCGGCCGCGTATTCCTCCGTCCGCCCGATCGGTCCCGTTACGAGGAGTCGTTTCATGCTCGTGCCTCTTCGATGAGTTCTTCGGCCCCCCTGGAGAGGAGGTCGCGCGCGAGCTCGCGTCCGAGCTCCTCGGCGTCGTCCCGACTGCCCCGGATCTCACCCTCGACCACGCGGCTCCCGTCGAGCGAGAGAACACGGCTCGAGAGGTGGATCGTGTTCTCGACGACCCGTGCGTGACCGCCGACGGGCACGTTGCAGCCGCCCCTCAGCCCGGCGAGCAGGGCCCGCTCGGCCAGAGCTTCGTGCCACGCCTCGAGGTCGCTCACCGCGAAGAGCTTCGCGCGAGCCTCGTCGTCGTCTTCTCCGCACACGAGACCGACGATCCCCTGTCCGACCGCGGGGAGGAAGTGGTCCAGGTCGAGTACCTGGGTGATGCGCGCCTGCAGGCCGAGCCGAGCCGCTCCCGCGTGGGCGAGCACGAGTGCGTCCATCTCGCCCGCGTCCAGTTTCGCGAGGCGCGTCTCCACGTTGCCGCGGACGCCGACGATCTCGAGGTCGGGGCGAAGCGCGCGCACCATCGCTGCACGTCGGCGCGAACCCGTGGCCACCCGAGCTCCCGCGGGGAGCTCTTCGAGCCGCTCTCCCCCTCGCGAGACGAGGGCATCCTTCGTCGGACCGCGACCCAGCGTGCCCGCGAGCGCGAGTCCCGGCTCGAGTGTGGTCGTCATGTCCTTGAGGCTGTGGACGCTCCCCCGCGCGCGGCCGTCGAGCACCGCGCGATCGACCTCCACAGTGAAGATCCCGATGCTCCCGAACTTGGCCAGCTCGATGTCGGTGCGCTGGTCGCCCGACGAATGGACCACGACGAGCTCCACCTCGAGGCCGGTGAAGGCCGTCTCGAGCTGGCTCTTCGTCGATTCAGCCTGCCACAGAGCGAGCCGGCTTCCGCGTGTCGCTAGAGGGAACTTCACAGGTTGTCGAGGAACTGACGGTATTCGTGGTCGAGCGCATCTGCGGGACTCGCGTGGCGCGCGCTCTCCTTGAGCTGCGAGAGCGAGAGGTCGAGCAGCCGCTTCTTCAGTTCGTGGGCGAGCCGCATCATCTCCGGACTCGAGTTCTCGCCCGCGACGTCGTCGAGAACCTGTTCGGACACCTGGTCGAAGCGCTGCCGGAGCTCGGCGATCACGGGCGTGAACGCCGCGTAGGTCCGCAGGCTCACGAACTTGTGCACTTCGGACACGAGGATGTCGGACGTCTCGCGCGAGGCCTGCTGGCGACCCAGCTCGTTCTTCTCGACGACGCGTTTGACGTCGTCGAGATCGTAGTAGAGGACGTTGTCGAGCGCCGCGACGTCCGCATCCACAGCGCGAGGCACGGAGAGATCGATTGCGAGCAGAGGTCGGTCGCGCCGCCGGAGGGCGCGTCGGTCCAGCGCGTCCGCCCGGACGACGCCCGGAGCTCCGTCGAGGCAGGCGACGAGCATGTCGGCGCCCAGGACGTTGCTGCCGAGGTCTTCGAAGTCCGTCGCGCGTGCCCCGAGCTCCGCGGCCAACGCGTCGGCGTTCGCGCGCGTGCGGTTCGCGATCGCGATCTTCCCGATTCCCGCCGAGACGAGGTGTCGGCCCACGAGTGCGGCCGTGTCACCCGCTCCGAGTACCAGCGCGCTCACGTCGGCGAAGCTCCCGAATACCCGTTCCGCCAAGCCGACTCCCACGCGCGCGACCGACAGCGACCCCTCTCCGACCTGCGTGTCGGTGCGCACGCGCTTCCCGACGGAGAGCGCCTGGTGCATGAGCGGTCCGAGCAGCTCGCCCAGGCAGTTCTTCTCGCGTGCGAGCTCCATGGCCGACTTCACCTGGCCGAGGATCTCGCTCTCGCCGAGCACCATGCTGTCGAGGCCAGCCGTCACGCGAAACATGTGTATCACGGCGCGCACGCCGTGGTGCATGTACAGGTGAGCGTCCTCTGCGCCGGAGAACACCAGGTTGCGGAGCACTCTCTCGAGGCGTTCGTCGGCCCGTGCCGCGACGAGCACCTCGGTTCTGTTGCACGTCGACAGGACGAAGTGCTCGTGCACGTCGGCGATGGCTCCGAGCGCGTCCAGACGGGCAGCGAGCTCTGCGTGCGGAACGACGTACCGGCCGCGGACGGCGACCGGAGCCGTGCGCCACGACATCCCGATCAGAAACAGCCCTAGCTCCGGCTTCATCCGTGCAGGTGGAAGGTCGCCGTCGTGAGTGTGAGCAAGAACGCGACGAGCAGGGCCAGAAAGCCCGCGGCCGCCGCAAAGGCTGCGCGCCAGGCGGTCACCCCCGGAATGCGCTTCGAGAAGGCGACGACGCCGAAGTGAACCCACAGGCCGAGGATGATCAGCACGTAGGGGTCGGTGTAGGAGAAAGAGTCGAGCCCCTCGGCGTGCGCCCAGCCGATGCCGAGGTTTAGACCGACGCCCAGGAGCAGGAAGCCCGCCAGGGCCGATCGCCGTGTGAGGCGCGCGAGCGTGCGCAGGTCGGGGAGCCGCTGGAACAGGGCACCGAACGAGCGCAGCCTCATCTGGCGATACATGAGGAGATAGAGCCCGCCCAGGACACCCGAGAGGGCCACCGACGAGCTCGCCAGTGTGCTCGTCGTTACGTGGAGCATGTTCACGAGGCTCGCCTCACGGGCTTCCGCCTGCAGGGGGGCGAAGCACGATGCAGCCAGCTGGATCGCGAAGACACCGCCGAGGACCACTCCACCGATGCCCTTGTTCTCGACGTTGATGGAGATGGCGGCGAAGAGCAGAGCGGTACACAACGCGACGGCGGAGATCGCCATCCAGGTGTCCAGCCGGGGGAAGCTCCCCGCTCCGTAGCCCAGCAAGCCGAACATCGCGGCGTGTATCGCCAGGACCATGGCGAACGCGAGGCGGCGCATCGCCACGACGCGCGGCGCACGCGGACCGCCGAACTCCATCGCGTACAGGATCGCCGCGAACAGGTAGCCGGTCGGTAGCAGGACGGCGAAGACCTGCAGGTCGGGGTTCATCCGAGGACCTCGCGGAACATCGCCTCGACGCTCTCGATCGGCGTCTTGGGCAGGATGCCGCTCCCGAGGTTGAAGATGTGGCCCGGCGCGCCGGCGAACGCCTCGAGCACACGGCGCGTCTCGCGCGTGACGACGTCGGGGGGCGCGAAGAGCACGCACGGGTCGAGGTTGCCTTGCAGCGCGACACGGTCTCCGACGCGGGAGATCGCATCCGCGGGCGGTGTGCGCCAGTCGATCGAGAGCACGTCCGCGCCGGTCTCCACGAGCACGTCGAGCAGGTGGGTGCCGCCGTTCACGAAGAGGATGACCGGCGCCCCGGACGCCTGCGCACCGACGACGAGCCGCTTCATCTCGGGCAGGAGAACGCTCTCGTAGGTGCTCGCGGAGAGCGCGCCTCCCCAGCTGTCGAAGATCTGCAGGCAGTCGGCGCCGGCCCGGACCTGCATCTGGAGATAGGGAATCAGGTTGTCGACGAGCCGGCCGACGAGCCTCGCGAAGAGGTCGGGGCGACCGTGCAGCATCGCCTTCGTGTTCAGGTAGTCGCGACTCGAACCGCCCTCGATCATGTAGCTGGCGGTCGTGAAGGGGGCTCCGCAGAAGCCGACGATGGCCCGCTCGTCCCCGATCTCCTCGCGCACGCGGCCGATCGTGTCGCCGAGGAAGCCGCAGGCGCTCTCGGGGTCGAAGTCGATCAGGCGGTCCACGGCGCCCTCGTTGCGCACGACGGGCTCGATCACGGGCCCGCGGCCGGAGTGGAACGACACGTCGAGCCCCATGGCCGCCGGCGGCACGAGGATGTCGCTGAAGATCACGGCCGCGTCCATGCCGAAGCGACGGATCGGCTGGCAGGTGATCTCCGCGGCGACCTCCGGAGCGCGCACCATGTCGAGGAACTCACGCCCCTCGCGCAGCGCCCGGTACTCGGGGAGATAGCGCCCGGCCTGACGCATCATCCATGCCGGACGGCGGTCGACGGGCTCGCGCCGACAGGCGGCCAGCATGCGTTCTTTTCCGTTCAACTCCATGGCGTGCTGGAGTGTACGGTCGCTCGCTGCCATGCTGGAAGACTTGGAGCCCGAGGCGCTTCGACTGGCACTGGTAGTCGCTCTGGTCCTCGCCGCGCTGGGGTGGATCGCGGCGCTCCTGCTCTGGCGGCGAGGCGACCGGATCTCGGCCGAGCGGGATCGCCTCGAGGAGAACGCCCGGCACGGCGGTGAGGTCGAGGGTCGAGCGCGAGACGCCTTCGAGGCGCTCGTGCGCCCGATCGATCGAGCGCTGGAACGCACCCACGAGGAGCTGGCCAGACTCGGTCGAGACAACGCCGGCCTGCGCTCTCAGGTGAAGGGGATGGTGCGTGCGAACCGCGAGCTCTCGCGCGAGACGAGCAAGCTCGGACAGGCGTTGCGCCGCCCGAACGTGCGTGGCCGCTGGGGGGAGATCCAGCTCGAGCGGGTCGTCGAGCTCGCCGGCATGCGCCCCTACTGCGACTTCTCCGCGCAGGAGCTCGTGCAGGGCGCCGACGGTCGTCGGCAGCGGCCGGACCTGGTCGTGCGCCTCCCGAACGAGCGTCTCCTGGCCGTCGACGCGAAGACGCCGATCGACGCCTACCTCGACGCGCTCGACGCCGAAGGAGAGGGCGACGAGGCCGCCGCGGACGACCACCTCGCGCGCTTCGCGATGGCCGTGGTCCAGCAGGTCGACCGGCTGGCGCGCAAGGAGTACTGGTTGCAGTTCGAGCGCTCGCCGGAGTTCGTGATCATGTTCGTGCCGGGCGACCAGCTCGTCGACGCGGCGCTCTCGGCGCGACCCGACCTGCTCGAGCACGCCGCGGCGCGCGACGTGATCCTGGCGAGCCCGTCCACTCTCATCGGCCTCCTGCGCGCCGTCCACGCCGGCTGGCGGGAGCAACGGCTCAGCGACGGGGCTCGCGAGCTCTACGAGCTGGGGCGCGAGCTCCACCGTCGATCCGCCGAGGCCTTCGCCCACACCGAGACGCTCGGCCGATCGCTGGCGAGCGCCGTCGAGCGCTACAACTCACTCGTCTCCGCGGTGGACGACCACGTCCTGCCCACGCTCCGTCGCTTCGAGGAGGAGGGCGCGGCCTCGAACCGCTCCGTGGCGAACCCCGCACGGATCGGCGTCATACCCCGTGCACCCCGGGACGAGGTCTCGCCTGCTCCGCGCAGGAAGCGCCGCCGCCGCCGCGCGGGACGGGCAGAGCCGAATGCCGGTAACCTCTCCAGCCGTGACCGACACGACCCCGAGTAGGCTCCGCCGCCGTGTGGGAGCCGGCCTGATCGCGGTCGGCCTGGCGATGATCGTCTGGGCCGTGCTCCAGGTGGCGAACGCCTCGCAGGGAGGGCGTACGCGCCGGACCTTCGCGGAGCGAATCGGTTACGACGAGGCCAAGCAGAACGTCCACCGGTCGTTCCCCGGCGGCCTCGTGCGCGGTCTCGCCGGGCTCGCCGTCGCGATGCTGGGCGCTCGCCTTCGAAGGGGCGCTCCGGCGCGGGGAGTGCTGCCCGCATCGTCACCCAACAAAGTTGGAGGAGCGGATGCCGGGGGGGCCGATGCGGGCAGCGGTGGTGGTCAGGATCGCCGCGGGAGCACGCTTCCTGCGTCGACGGAGAAGAACTCGTAGATCGCGGCGCGCAGGGCCGGGTCGTTCAGCTCGCCGATCTCTTCACCGAAGAGACGCGGCGCCGCGGCGAGGCCGTCCGTCGTGCGGCCGTGCAGGATCAACCGATCGTCGCCCGCGACCATGAGCGTGCGCATCGGGATCGGGCAGCGCTCGCCGTCCAGCTCGAGCACGGCGAAGACGATCTGGCCGCTGCGCACGTCGACGACGATCGAGACCGGCCGTCCGACCTCTTCACTGCCGGCGACGAGCGTGCGTCCCGTGAGGTCGCTCACGAGCGAATAGCGCAGGGTCTTCCACAACGGAGCCCCCACCTCGTCGCGCAGTTCGAGCGTCTCCTCGCCCAGCTCGACGTCGGTCGCGACGAAGAGGTCGCCCGCGTCGTCGTTGCCGGGGACGCCGCCCGCGGTGATGCTCGCGCCCGGGACGAGCTCGGTCATCCCGGCTCCCTCGATGAAGGCGGGAGGACCGAGCAGGATGCGCATCGAGTCGCCCCCGGTGGCCTCGATCGTGAGCGCGACGTATTCCCCGTGGCCGTCGTCCAGGCTCTCGTGCGACCAGTGCGAGACGGTGACGATCTCGCCGGTGATGCGTTCCGGCATGCGGACCTCGAAGAACGCGGCGAGCACGTCCCCGCGCATCGTCGCGCTGCCCTCGGCCGGTCGCCCCGCGGCGTCCGCGTCGGCGCCGAGCTCCTGGAGCAGCTCAGCCGAGA
Organism: Planctomycetota bacterium; assembly: GCA_029259655.1. Lineage (GTDB taxonomy): Bacteria > Planctomycetota > UBA1135 > UBA1135 > OFTM220. The sequence continues at coordinate 1,108 of JAJDET010000301.1, read as the reverse complement.
AGACCGGCATGGCGGCCAGGCGCTCCTCGTCGAGGTCGCTGACGAACGCGGCTTCGCGCGTGTGCCAGCCCAGGTCGCCGTAGGGGATCACGACGTCGACCTCTCCGAGGCCGAGGGCACCCTCGCTCGCGACGATGCCGAACGCCGCACGCCCCGTGCGACGGTCGATCACCAGGTCGCGCAGCGTGCCCAGCTCTTCGCCCCGGTTGAGGATCCGGGCGCCGAGGACGTTCGTCGTCTCCGCGAGGACCAGGGGGCGTTCGAGGTCCTGCCTCGTCTCGCAGACGAGGAGGCGCTTCACGTTCATGCCGCCGGGCGGCTGGGCTGCCGCGGAGGCGGTCAGGAGAGCCGTGATGCAGGGTACGATCGCGAGTAGGTGTCGTCTCACTTCGGGCTCCTTGGGCTGGGTTGTGAGGTGACTATCACCCCGACACCAAGGACTAGGGCTGCGGAGTGAGAGCGCGGTGAAGTCGACCTGAAAACGCGCTCATCCGTCGTGAACGACGCGCAAGCGGGAAGTGTGCCGGGAACGGCACGAGCGATTCCGCTCGCGAAAGTGGAGAACTCTCCCGATCGGAGCTCCGGCGCGTCACGCGCTAGGATGTGCTTCTCCGCGGAGCCAGCGTGATGCGCATCCTCGTCGTCGAAGACAATCCCAAGATGGCCACTGCCGTTCGGCAGGGGCTCGCGGAGCAGAGCTACAGCGTCGATCTGACCGGGCACGGTTTCGAGGCCGAAGAGCTCGCGGCGACCGAACCCTACGACCTGGTCATCCTCGACGTGATGCTGCCGGACCGCGACGGGGTGGACGTCTGCCGGTGCTTGCGTCGACGGGGGTCGAAGGTCCCGATCCTGATGCTCACCGCGCTCTCCGCGACGAAGCACAAGGTCACGGGGCTCGACGCCGGTGCCGACGACTACCTGACGAAGCCCTTCGAGTTCGACGAGCTCCTGGCGCGCGTGCGCGCGCTGCTCCGGCGCGGGCAGGCGACGGAGGCCGTGAAGCTCCACTGCGACGACCTGGAGCTCGACCTCGTCGCGCGCACCGCCCGCCGGGCCGGAGAGAAGGTGAAGCTCTCGTCGAAGGAGTTCGCCCTGCTCGAGTTCC
>JAJDET010000031.1 GCA_029259655.1 Planctomycetota bacterium | reverse complement strand
GTAGAAGAGCTCGGCCAGGCCGGTCAAGAGGACCGCCTGCGCCGCGGCGGTCGGACCGACGCCGACCAGGAAGTAGAGGATCGCGCTCGAGAGCACGCCGTTCACCACGATCTCGAGCGGGTGCTTGTAGAAGCTCGTGATGATCTCGATCCGCTGCGGACTGTGGTGCACCTGGTGAATCCACCGCCACAGGAAGGGCGCGGAGTGACGCCAGCGGTGCCACCAGTAGTAGACGAAGGTGATCGCGACGTAGCCGACGAGGGCGTCGGCCGTCGTCCCGAGTCCCAGTGAGAACGGCCGGCGCTCCGCCATCCACCCGTCCCAGGTCGCGGCCGCCAGGTACGAGGTGCCGAACTGCACGCCGTTCAGGAGGAGCGCGCGCGTCCACCATCCCCTCACTTGCGGCCAGCTCCGTCCGGGCCGGGCGAGCTCGCACCCGATCATGGCGGCGGCGGCGACGATGACGACGAGCGGGATCACGGCCTACTCTCGGATATCCCTCCGCCGGATTTCACCCACCGGCCTCCACGTGCTCGGGCGTGATCTCCTCGCCGAATTTTCGGCCGAGATCGTGCATGTAGCGGTCCTTCGTCGCGTTGTAGCCGAAGACGTAGCGGGACAGGAATCGGAAGATGGCGGGCTTCACGAAGCCCTCCTCCTTGATCGTCAAGAGGCAGCCGGCGTCGGCGCCCTCGCCCACGGGCTCGAAGGTGTAGGTCCAGCTCCCCCCGAAGGGGAGCTCCTCGTCCGCGATCGTCGTGACGTAGAGCGAGGGGCGCTGAGCGACGTCGACGCGGATCGTCATCGGTCCGAACTCGGTCTCCTCGCGCCAGACGGCCCTGCCGTTGCGGTCGTCGAGGCGCTCGACCTTCGAGAGGCCCGTCCGCCACGCCGTCCCGTTCGCGTGGTCGGCGACTGCGTCGTAGACCGCCTCCGGCGACTGTGCGAAGACCGCGCGGCTCGTCGCCACGTGGTCCACGGGGATCGTCGTCCCGAAGACCTGCACGGCGAGTATCAGGACGACCAGCGCTCCGGCCACGATCAGGGTCCACTTCTTCATCGCTCGGCCGCGACGTTACTGGTTCAGGGACGGGGTCCGTAGCCGGAAACCGTCCCGGTCGAGCGGATGGGTCTTCGCGAGCTCGAGGCTGGCTCCGGAGATCACGCGCCCGAATCCCAGCCGCTGCCGGAGGCGGTCGACGGCCTCGTCGAGACGGCGGTGGCGGTCGGCGCGGCTCCCGGGGGCTCCGCGATCGCTCCGGTCCCGGCCCGGATCGCCGAAGAGCCGGCCCTGCCACCCGCTCCACCCGTCGCGCGGGACGAGCGCGTGGAACGCGACCCCGACGCGCTTCACGAGCGCGCGCCGGCGCGGCAGGCCGCGGAAGAGCGACCGCGCGAGTGCGGAGAGCTCGTCGGTCGAGTCGCTGGGGGAGGGGAGGCTCTTCCGACGCGCGAAGGAGAGGCCCTCGAAGGCTGCGTCCCCCTCGCGCTCCGTCCGCGTCCGCGTGTCGACGTAGACGACCCGCGCCTCGACCGCACGCGCGAGCACGCGGTGACCGCGCAGCCGAAAGGCCGCGCGCTCGACGAGGTAGGCGAGCATGGCCTCGATCATCTCGCGCCGCCCTTCCTCGGGCTCGAAGGTGCTGACGCGCTGGATCGAGCGCGGTGGCTGCGCGCGGAGCTCGCCTTCGGCGGTGAGCGCGTGCGTCGCCTCGACCGGCGTCTCGTCGATCCCGCGCGCGCGGTCGAAGAGCACGAGCCCGTCGCGCCCGAAGCCCGCGAAGAGCACCTCGCGCGAGACCGCACGCAGGTCACCGGCCGTGCGGATCGCGAACTGCTCGAGGCGCCGGCCGATCGCGTGCCCGACGCCGGGCAGCTCGTCCACCGGGAGGTTCGCGAGGAAGGTGGCTTCGTGTCCGGGGAGGATCTCGGCGATCCCGCCCGGCTTCGCGAGCTTGCCCGCGACGCGCGCCAGCATGCGCGTGTTCCCGATCCCGATCGTCAGCGGCAGGGCGAGCTCCTCGCGGGCGCGTGTGCGGATCCCGACGGCGACGTCGACCGCGCGGCCGAGCAGGCGCTCGCACCCGGTGACGTCGAGGAAGAAGTCGTCGATGGAGGCGACCTCGACCTTCGGCGTCACCTCGAGCAGGAACCGCGTCGCCTGCTCCCGCAGCCGGTTCGCCGCCTGCGAGTCCCCGTCGCGGAAGACCGCCCGCGGGCAGCGCCGCGCCGCCACGGCGAGCAACATCCCGGGCCGCACGCCGAAGCGCCGGGCCTCGTAGGAGCACGACATGACGAGGTTGCGGGACGCCGGCGATCCGCCGATCACGACCGGCAGCCCGGCGAGCTCGGGGTGCTCGGCCTGCTCGACCGAGGCCAGGAAGGCGTCGACGTCGAGGTGGAGGATGCGGCGGGGCGCAGGCATCTCGTTACCCTAACAAATGGAGAACTATCTCGCGGAGGCCTAGACTGCGCCCGTGGAGATCGTCCTCGTCGAACCCGAGATCCCGCACAACACGGGCTGCGCCGCGCGGCTCGCCGCGGCCACGGGGCTGCCGCTGCACCTGATCGAGCCGCTCGGGTTTTCGCTCGCCGACCGCTACCTGAAGCGCGCCGGGCTGGACTACTGGCCGATGGTCGACCTCGTCGTGCACCCGGACCTCGAGGCGGCGAAGGCGGTCCTCGGGGAGGGCTCGCCACGCCCGTTCTCCGAGCGCCTGTGGCTCTTCACGGCGCGCGGCGGGAGCTCGCTCTTCGAGACCGAGTTCGCGCCCGACGACGTGCTCGTGTTCGGACGCGAGTCGAGCGGGCTCCCCGCGCGGCTCCTCGCCGACCACGCCGAGCGCAGGGTCTACATCCCGATCCGGGCCGGGGTCCGCAGCCTGAACCTCGCCAACACGGTCTGCCTCGCGGTCTACACGGCGATGGTGCGCGCGGGGCTCGAGCTGCCCCGGAACGACGGGACCTACGAGCCGCACCCCGACCGCGACCGCGACGTCCGGCCGGCCGACGTCGCGCGCGGCGGACCGGACGCCCGCTAGTCCGGGTGGCGGTTGGCCAGTGACCTACTCGTGCCGAGCGTTCGGCACGACATGGCGCATGGCCTCCTCCCATTCCGCCATTCGGACGCCGGTGATTCTCTCGTACTCGTCCAGGAGCATCTCGCCGAGCTCCTTCCTCATCTCTTCCGGGTCGAGCTGGGGGGGCTCGGTTTCCGTCTCGATGAGCTCGTGCGCCTTCTTGATGTGGTCGGCCATGAGCTTCTTGAACCACTGAGCACTTGTCTTGGAGAGGCGGGAGACCTCCTCGGCTTCGAGCATCGGGACTCGCGCCAGGCATCGATCACACCACAGGTACTGGACCATTCGGAATGGCCGGATAGCGCCGGCTCCCGCTCGATTCTACGCGCTCGGGCGATCCGCCAGAGACGAATGCAGATCGCCAGGCGAGCCACCGCCGTCACGCGTGACGCGATCCTGCTCCGCTAGCCGTTACGATGTTCCGATGGACGGCCGCAAACCTCGCCGGGACGACCTCTTCGAGTGCACGATCGACGGCGCCGACCGGCGCGGACGGCGCACGGCAGCGTGGGGCGAGTATCGCGTGAAGCTCGACCGCGGCGCCCCCGGCGCGAGCGTCGCCGCGCGCGTGCTCAAGCGGCGTGGGAACCGGATCGAGGCGCGCGTCGACGACGTCCTCGGTCCGTCGGCCGAGGATGCCGTCCCGCGCTGCGCGCACGCCGCGTCCTGCGGCGGGTGCAGCTTCCAGGACGTGCGCTACGAGGCACAGCTCGCGCTGCTCGCGTCCATCGCGGAAGAGGCGCTCGCTCCGCTCGTGCAGGCGGGCGCCGCGTTCGAGCTGGAGCCGGTCATCCCGTGCGAGGAGCCCTGGGCCTACCGCAACAAGATGGACTTCACCTTCTCGAACCGGCGCTGGATCGAGGAGGGGGAGCCCGAGGGCGCGCCGCGCGACTTCGCCCTCGGTCTGCACGTGCCCGGGCGGTTCGACAAGGTCCTCGACGTCGGGCGCTGCGAGATTCAGTTCCCCGAGGGGAACGAGCTCCTCACGAGCGCGCGCGAGCTCGCCCGCGAGCTCGGGCTCGAGCCCTGGGACGCGCGGAACCACACCGGCCTCCTCCGGCACCTCGTGTTGCGCAAGGGCGTGAACACGGGCGAGTTGCTCGCGTTCGTGGTGGTCTCGAGCCTCTCACCCGAGGTGGAGCGCTACGCGGAGCGCCTGCTCGAGCGGCATCCCGAGCTCACCACGCTCGTCCTGGGAGAGAACGCCCGCCACGCGGGCGTGGCCGTTGCCGACGAGGAGCGCGTGGTCCACGGACCCGGGTTCATCCGCGAGCGGCTCGCAGGCCTCGTGTTCGAGATCTCGCCGAGCTCGTTCTTCCAGACGAACACGCTGCAAGCGGAGCGGCTCGTCGAGATGGTGCGCGAGGAAGCGGGGAACTGCACGGATGCGACCGTGCTCGATCTCTTCTGCGGGGCGGGGACGCTCGGGCTGGCGCTCGCCGGAGGGGCGCGCGAGATCGTCGGCATCGAGCGCGAGCCGTCGGCCGTCCGCGACGCCGAGCGCAACGCGACCGCGAACGGCATCTCGAACGCGCGCTTCCTCGCCGCGGAGGTCGAGCGCGTCGAGCTCGCCGAGGCCATGGGGTCCGCCGGAACGCCCGACCTGGTCGTCGTCGACCCGCCCCGGGCCGGGCTCCACCCGAAGGCCGCCGGTGCGTTGCTCGGGCTGGCGCCGGCGCGGCTCGTGTACGTGTCGTGCAATCCCGAGTCGGCGGCGCGCGATCTCGCTCCCTTCGTCACCGCCGGCTACAGCGTCGTCCGCGCGCGCCCGATCGACCTCTTCCCGCACACGCCGCACGTCGAGCTGGTCCTCTCGCTCGTCCGCGGCCCGGCAACGTGACCGGCGAACGGGAGAGGGCGGAGCCGCGCCGGACGCAGACGCTTTGCCACCGTTGCGTGCACCTCAGGGTCGTCACCGCCGACCGGGGGACCACGTTCCTCCTGTGCCGCCTGGCCGCGAGCGATTCCCGCTTCCCACGCTATCCACCGCAACCCGTCTTGGCGTGTTCGGGGTTTCGAGAGTAACCTCGGTGTCGATGGACCTCGTCGTCGATCCCGGCACGCTCCTCGCCGCCTGGCCCGACCTGCGCGACCCGAACTTCATGCACACGGTCGTGTTGATGTGCCAGCACTCCGACGAGGGCGCCTACGGGCTGGTCGTCAATCGCAAGACCGACATCGTCGTGAAGGACCTCCTGCCGGAGCACCCGACGCTCGCTCGGTGCGAGTTCCCCGTCCACCTCGGCGGTCCCGTCGATCACGCGACGCTCCAGTTCGTGCACGCGTTGCCGAAGGAGATCCCCGGCGGCTTCCCGATGTCCGACGACCTGTGGTTGGGCGGCGATATCGACGCGCTGGGCGAGGTCCTCGTCGCCGCGGACCCCGGCCCGCGGGAGAAGGTGCGCGTCGTGCTCGGCTACTCCGGTTGGGGGGCCGGCCAGCTCGACGTGGAGCTCGCCGCCGGGTCCTGGGTCCCCGCGGCCATGGACCTGGAGGCGATCTTCGACGGGGAACCCGAGAGCACCTGGCGCCGCGTCGTGAGCTCCATCGGACCGGGCGGGCCGGCGCTCGGAAGCCAGCCTCCGGACGTCAGCTGGAACTGAGAGACCCCGACACCGGCCGCTGAAATGGCCCTCCGCGGGTACCGTATCCGGCCGCGATGGCGACCCCGAGGAACCGACTCTTCACCTGTCTCGGGTGCCTCGTCGCCGGTCCCCTCGGATGCGTGGCCTTCCTCGGCGGCGGGGCTGCCGTCGGGACCTACTTCACGCCCGAGCTGGCAGCAGACTTTCTGAACGAGGCCTTGCCCGAGGGATTCGACCACACGTTCGCCGGTGACCTCGACATCGGGTCCTTCGAGCTCTCCTGGACGCGGTCGCAGCGGATCGACGACCTCGTCGTGCGCGACCCGGAGGGCCGCGAGGTCCTGCGCGCGGACGTGCGCGCTCCTTCGCTCCTGCGCCTCCTCGACGACGAGTCCGACCTCGGTGTGATCGAGATCGAGCTCGACGTGCACCTCATCGCCGACGAGACGGGGCGCACGAACCTCGCGCGTGCGTTCGGTCCCCTGCCGGGCGTGAAGGTGAACTACGAGGGGCCGGACGACTGGACGGCGGCGACGCGCGAGCTCCTGTTCGCGCGTAAGGGAGAGCTCCGGATCTCGATCCGCGAGCTCGCGCTCGTCTCGGAGCGCACCATCGTGCGCGGCGCGCCGCTGCGCCTCACCGACGTCGAGGCGTCGCTCGTGTTCGGTCCGGACGGACCGCTGCACCTCGTCGCCGTCGGAGCGACGCCGGGAGGGGCGCTGGCCCTGGAGGCGGACATCGAGCGCGAGGCGTTCCTTGCGCAGCATGCCCTCGATCCCGGTGTTCGCGGCCGGCTCTCGGCGAGCGGCGTCCCGACGGAGCTCGTCGCCGCGGTGATCGGATCCGTCGAGGAGCTCGCCGACCTGTTCGGAGACCACATCGACGTGGCCGCCTCGCTCGGTGCGCCGGAGGATGGTGCTGCGCCGCTGCGCGCAGAGCTGCGCTCGCCGACGGCGAGGGTCGAGCTGTTCGGGACGCTTGCGTCGACCGGCCTCTTCTCGGAGGCCGCGCCGACTCGTGAGCTGCGCCTCGACGCCGACCTGTGGGACGCCTCCCTCGCCGAGCGTCTCGGGCTCGCGCCCGAGATCGCCTTCACGACCGAGGAGCCGATCCGGATTCGCGACCTGACCTGGGCCGGCGAGGCCGGAGCGCCGAGCGAGGCCGTCCGTGTCGAGCTCCCGCCCGTGGCCGTTCTCGGTCGCTACGAGCTCCGCGGGTCGTCGCTCGCGCTCGAACCGCCCGCGGACGACGGCTCGTGGGAGCTCCGGCTCGAGTCGCCGTTGTGGGAGGGAGCGGACGGACGGCTCTCGGCCCGGCTCCGCTCCGACCAGCCCTTCGACCTGACCGACCTCGACCGGTGGACCGACTTCGACCTCGCGTTGAGCGCGTCGGGTGTTCCGACCGCCACCCTCGACGAGGAGCTCGACCTGGGCGGCGAGCTCGTCGCGCTCGGCGAGACGCTCGACGTCAAGGCGCTCCTCCCGTCGGGGCCCGAGCGGAAGCCCGTCACGCTCTCCGTGATCGCCGGACGCACGCGCGTCGAGCTCGAAGGGAGCCTCGCGGGCTCGCCGTTCGATCCCGAGGACCTGCTGGAGGGGCTCGACTTCGAGGCCTCGCTCGAGCGCGTGCCTGCCGCTCTCGTCCTTCGCTTCCTCCCCGGTGGCGGCGACGGTCGGGGCTGGGCGTTCGACTGGAGCGGTTCGAGCGAGCCGCTCCGCGTCGGCTACGAGGGCTGGCGCGAGCGCGAGGCGGCGTCCACCGTGCTCGCGTCGTCGGCGCCGCCGGGGCCCCCGGGCGCCGAGAGCTTGCGCTCGCGGCCGCCGGGCGGGGGCAGCGCCTCCGTCGTGATCCCGCACCTCAGCGTGACGGGTGGGGGGATGCCCGAGCTCACGCTCGAGGACCTGAGCTTCTCGGCCAGCGGCGACGCGGACTCGCTGCGCGTCGACTTGACGGCCGGCTTCGAGCGCGGGGGGACCCTGCAGGAGATCTGGACCCTGTACGGGCTCCACGGGCCGTTCGGAATCCCCGGGTACGACGACGCCGTTCTGCGCGCCAATGCGAGCGACGCACCGACGGCGATCCTCGACATGGTGCTCGGCGCCCGCGGGCTCCTTGTGGACCTGTTCGGTCCGACCATGGACCTGGACTTCGAGGGCAGCGGTCTCTCGTCCGAAGGCGGTCGGCTGCGGCTCGACGCGGCGAGCTCACGCGCGACGGCGACCGTGTCCGGTTTCCACGAGGGTGGCGACCGCGTGTCGAGCGCCGAGCTCTCGCTCACGTGCGAGCTCCTCCCGCGGTCCTTCGACCGGCTGGTGCGGCCCGTCCTGCCGCTGATCGCCGGAGCGCGACCCGCGCGGCCGAAGGACACGTTCACGTTCCGGCTCGAGGACGCGGTGCTGCCGCTCGACGGTGACCCGCGCGGAATCGCGGGAACCTGCCGCGTGGACCTCGGTCCGGCCGAGCTCGTGCTCCTGCCCGAGCTGATCGCCTTCCTCGAACGAGGCGGGATCTCGCCCGGTCCTGCGCCGGCGGCGGACGAGCTCGTCCTGCGTTTGGCGGAGGGTCGCGTGCACTGCAGTGACCTCGCCCTGCCGCTCGGTCCCGGAGGGTCGGTGCTGCCGCTGGTCGGCAGCTACGGCTTCTCCGGAATCCAGGTCGACCTGCAGACCGAGCTGCCGCTGCGCGCGGTCGGCGCCGAGGTCAACCCGATCCTGCACGGCTTCCGCGATCTCCTGCAGCCGGACATGAGGGTCCCGATCGTCGTCTCCGGAGACGTCGGCGAGCTCGACCTCGCGGTCCGGCCCCAGTGGCTCCGGACGGTGACCGACGTCTTCTCCGGGATGGTGCCGGACGTCCTGAAGGAGAACCTCAGGAAGCTCCTGTCCGAGGAGTGATCGACCTCAGAGGGAGAGCGGGCGACCGAGCTTCGTACCCACGCGCTCCGCGACGTTCGCCAGGAGCTCGTGCCCGTCGCGGTCGTCGCGCCACTCTCCGCGGTTCGCGTCCCAGTCGTAGTGCCAGGCGCGATCCGCCGCGGCGAACCACATCTGGTTCGCCCCCGCCTGGCGGTTGAGCACGTAGCGCTGGCCGTCGGCGAACTCGAACGTCAGGACACCGTCGGAGGTCGAGAAGTCGACCTCGTCGGGGTCGAGGTTTTCGAGCCAGGTGGCCACCTGCTCGAGGCAGAGATCGGCGAGGCGAAGGTACTCCTGGCGGTCCATGATGCTCATCGAGGGATGAGCAGGGGAACGGTACCAGCCGGGCGAGCGCACGGAAAGGCGGCCGTGGGGCGTTGATCGGGGTCTCGCGATCGGGTACCCAGGTCGAGCCAAGCGGGCGTAAGGAGTCCTTCCCCGCGGCCATGCGCACTCAACGCATCCTCCTGGTCGAGAGCAGGGACGAGGACGCCCGACGCCTCGGCCTTCGGATCGGAGACGGCTCCTCCGGTGGGGCCGATGTCGAGGTCGTCCGGGCCCGGCGGAGCTCGGACGCGCGCACCGAGCTCCTGGTCCGCGACTACGACGTGGTGCTGCTCGGCGTGGAGACGCCGGAAGGCGCGCTGGCGCGCGTGGCCGAGCTGACCGACCGCACCCCGCCGGTTCCGATCGTGGTCCACGGTCCGGCGGCGAGCGACGGGCTCCGGCGGCGGATCCTCTCCGCGGGTGCTGCCGACTATCTCTCGCGCGGGACCCTCACGGCCGTCGAGGTCGACCTCGTGGCGCGCTGCCTCACGCACACGGTTCAGCGCGGCGACATGCAGGCGGAGCTGGAAGAGGCCCGGCGGGTCGGCGAGCACCTCGCGCACCACGACTCGTTGACGGGACTCCCCAACCAGCGGCTGTTCGCGAGCCGCTTGCGCCAGCTCATCGCACAGGCGCGCCGCTATCCGCGCCAGCTCGCCGTGCTCTTCATCGACCTCGATCGCTTCAAGCCGATCAACGAGTCGCTGGGGACCGCGCACGGCGACCGTCTGCTGGTGGCCGTTGCGGAGCGACTCGCGTCGACGTTGCGCGAGAGCGACACCGTCGCGCGCCGGAGCGGTGACGAGTTCACCGTGATCCTCGACGGAATCGCCCGCTCCCAGGACGCCGCGCGCGTGGCGCAGAAGATCCAGTCGTCACTGGCGCGGCCCTACGTGCTCGACGACCGCGAGATCGTGCTCGACACGAGCATCGGCATCAGCCTGTTCCCCGCCGACGGGGACGACGAGGAGACGCTGGTGCGCCACGCCGACGTCGCCATGAACCGGGCGAAGAGACAGGGCGGGAACTCGCTCCAGTTCTTCCTGCCCGAGATGAATGCGAGCGCTTCGGAACGGCTGGAGCTCGAGCAGGCGCTGCGCACTGCGATCGAGCGCGAGGAGCTCCTGGTCCACTACCAACCCCAGATCGACCTCGTCACGGAAGAGGTCTGCGGGATGGAGGCGCTCGTGCGCTGGCCGCACCCGGAGCGCGGCATGATCCGTCCCGACCAGTTCATCCCGATGGCCGAGGAGACCGGGCTCATCGTCCCGCTCGGCGACTGGGTGCTGCGTACGGCGTGCCGTCAGAACCGGACGTGGCGGGGCGAGGGGCTCCCGGAGTTCCCGGTCGCCGTGAACCTCTCCGCGCGCCAGTTCCAATCCGCGCCGCGAGCGGAGCACATCGCCATGCACATCGAGCGCGCCCTCTCCGAGTCGGGGCTCGCGCCGGACGGCCTGGACCTCGAGCTGACCGAGAGCACGATCATGGCGGACGCCGATCTGGCGATCGAGACGCTCGAGCGGATGCGCGCGATCGGCGTTCGGATCTCCATCGACGATTTCGGGACGGGGCACTCCTCGCTCTCCTACCTCAAGCGGTTTCCCATCCACCGGCTCAAGATCGACAAGGGCTTCGTCCAGTCCCTGGATCAGAAGGACGAGGCGATCACGCGCGCGATCATCGGCATGGCCAACAACCTGGACCTGCGCGCCGTGGCCGAGGGCGTCGAGACCCGGGAGCAGCTCGACTTCCTCCGGACGCTCGGTTGCGACGAGATCCAGGGCTACCTCATCGGCCGGCCGACGGCGGCCGACGCCGCGGGCGAGTTCCTCCGCACCGCCAACCGGAGCGGTGCGCTCGCGTCGCTCAACTGACAGGACCCGTCGTCGGGTCGGAGCGCAGTCGCTAGCATGAGCCGGCGATGGGGGCGACGATTCGCGTGGAGGGGCTGCGCAAGAGCTACGGCGGTCGGAGCGTGCTCGACGGCGTCGACCTCGAGGTCCAGGCCGGGACGATCTTCGGCTACATCGGTCCCAACGGTGCCGGGAAGACGACCACCGTCAAGATCCTCACCGGGCTGCTCGGTGACTTCGAGGGCGAGGTGCGGGTCGGGGGGCTCGATCCGCGCGAACAGCCGGTCGAGCTCAAGGAGACGATCGGCTACGTGCCGGAGAACGCGGTTCTGTACGAGGCTCTGACCGTCGCGGAGCTCCTCTTGTTCGTCGGGCGCTTGCACGGCCTGGACGACGCGGTGATTCGCGCTCGCGCGGACGAGTTCCTCGACGTGTTCGAGCTCAAATCCCGCCTTCCCACGCGCGTCTCGACGCTCTCGAAGGGCATGCGCCAGAAGCTTCTCCTCACCTCCGCCGTGCTTCACGCGCCGCAGGTCGTCTTCCTCGACGAGCCGCTCTCGGGGCTCGACGTCAACGCGGCGATCCTGGTCAAGAACTTCCTGCGCGCCCTGGCCGACAGCGGGCGCACGGTCTTCTACTGCTCGCACGTCATGGACGTGGTCGAGCGCGTGTGCGACCGGATCGCGATCCTGGACGGCGGGAAGCTCGTCGCAGAGGGCACCTTCGACGAGCTGTCCGCGGCTCGTGGCGGAGGCTCGCTCGAGCGCATCTTCGCCGAGCTCACTGGCGAGGGAGAGGACGTCGAGCTGGCCGAGCGGCTGGTCAGGGCGCTCGACGGCGATGGCGTCTGACGATCGGGGGCGAGGTCCGGCGCGGGCGCCGCGCGAGTGGCGCTCGCGAGCCGACGACTCGATGTTCCTGAACCTCGTGCTGGGAATCGTCGATCGGCTGCGGGCTCCGATCACGGCGTTCGGCATCGACTTCGACCGTTTCCGCGAGCTGCTGCGCGTGAAGCTCCTGCTCGAGTTCCGCACGAGCGTCCTCGGCCAGGGCGGCATGGGCGACGTCGCCTTCGTGCTGACCCTGGTGGGGTTCTGGCTGATGGGGATCCTCACCGGCGTCGCCGCCCTGGTGCTCGGGCCCTCGGTCTGGATGGGAGCGACGACCGGGCTGCTCATGGGCATGCTCTTCCTGCTCTTGATCGTCCACTACGGGAACATCCTGGTCGACACGACCGACATCGAGCAGGTGGCGCCGCACCCGGTCGCGGACCGCACGCTCTTCGCGTCGCGGTTGGCGCACATGATGGTGTACGTCGGCGCGCTGGCGGTCGTGTTCATGAGCGGCAACCTCATGCTGGCGGTGTTCCGGGGCCCGGCGCTCGCGGTGCTCGCGCTCGGTCCGCTCTGTGCGTTCCTGGCCGTCGTGCTGACCGTGGGCGTCGTGGCAGGAGCGTTCGCGTTCCTCCTGCGTGTCCTCGGGCCCGCCCGCTTCCAGCGCGCGACGCTCTGGATGCAGGTCGTCGTGATGGCCGCGATGATGGGTGGCGGGCAGCTCGTGCGCTTCTTCTCCCGAGACGCGGGGCCTGTGCTGGATGAGAATCTCCACTGGCTGAAGTGGGTCTTCCCGCCGTTGCACTTCGTCGGCCTGTACGACTTCGTGCTCGGGGAGCGGACGGTCGAGAACGGGGCGGCCCTGGGGCTCGCGCTCGGACTGCCGCTCGTCGCCGTGATCGGAACGCTGAAGCTCGCCTCGCGCTTCTTCGTGGCCGGGCTGGACGGCTCGATCCACCTCGGCGGGACGCCGAGAGGCGGTTGGAGGCCGACCCTGTTCGCGCGGCTGGGCGTGCCCCTCTGTCGTTCTCACGCGCAGCGCGCCGGTTTCGGCCTCGCCCTGGCTCTCTCTCGCCGCGACCCGTTCTACCTGCGCGCGGCGCTGCCGAGCCTGATCGCGTTCCCGGTGATGGCCATCGGGATGGGGTTGAACCTGCCGGACCCGCCGGGGCTGGCTCCCGCGCTGGCCCTCCTGGTGGTCGGACTGCCGACGGTCCTCCAGTCGGCGCTCTTCTGCACGGACGGGGAGGCCAGCTGGCTCCTCGAGGCGAGCCCGGTCGGGGAGCGAGACGCCGTGCTCCAGGGCGCGGTCAAGGGGCTGATCGTCGGGACGATCGCCCCGGCGCTGCTCGGTGCGGGTCTCTTCCTCGTCCTCCTTCGCGGATCGGGCGAGATCCTGCCCGTGATCCTGGCGCTCGAGCTGGTCGCGATCGCGATGCTCGTCTCCCTCCTGCGCTGGCACCACGGGATGCCCTTCTCGCGGTCGCCCAAGCAGCAGGCCGTGGACTGGAGCAACATGGGGCACATCTTCATGCTCCTTCTGGCGGGACTGTTCGTGGCCGGGGTGCATGTGGCGCTGGCCTGGAATCCGTGGGTGCTGTGGATCTCCGTCGTCCTGTCGCCCGTGCCCATGTACGCGCTGTTCCGCCGCGTGGATCGAATCCGGCTGCACGCCGGACGGCGACGATGAACGGTTCCGCTCCCCCTCGGTGGCCGCGTTTCCTCCATCCACTAGACTCCTTCTCCATGAGGTTCACGGTCGTTCTCGTCGCCCTTCAGGGGACGCTCCTCTTGGCGTGCGGCGGCGAGGGTGTCGGTGGATCTACCGAGAGTTCCCGGGACGACCTGCCCGACATCCTGCTGGTCAGCCTCGACACGCTGCGCGCGGATCGGCTCTCGTGCTACGGGCACGAGCGCGAGACCTCGCCGCGCATCGACGAGATCGCGGAGTCCGGAGTGAGATTCGACGAGGTCCACGCGCCGTCGTCGAACACGAAGCCGAGCCACATGAGCCTGTTCACCGGGTTCGACCCGCTCGCGCACGACGTACGCCCCGTGAAGCTCAAGGCCGTGATCCGGCCGGCGCTCTCGGCGAGCATTCCCACGCTGCCCGAGCTCCTGCGCGAGGCGGGCTACCGGACGGCGTCGTTCACGGACCGCGGCGGGCTGCCGCCGTCGGCGGGGTTCGGGCGCGGCTTCGACCACCAGCGAGCGGAGTGGGAGGAGCTCGACAAGAAGGTCGCGGCCGTGAGCCGCTACCTGCGGACCGTGGACACCGACCGCCCGTTCTTCCTGTTCTTCCACACCTACGAGACACACGCTCCCTACCTCCCGCCGGAGCCCTTCCGTGGCGAGTACACCGACCCCGACTACGACGGCGAGTTCCTGACGCGCTACACGGAGCTCGCCGGCACGCCGATGTCGGAGTTCTGGCGGGAGAAGGGGCGCTTCCTCCGGACGTGGCCGGAGATGACCGACGCCGACGTGCGCTTCGCGAGCGACCTCTACGACGAGGAGGTCGCGTGGACCGATCGCCAGGTCGGCAGGCTGTGGGACATCTTCCGCCGCGAGCGCGGGGAGGACGCGCTCTTCGTTCTCTTCTCCGATCACGGCGAGGCCTTCTTCGAGCACGAGCGGCTCGGACACCAGCGCAACCTCTACGCCGAGCTCGTGCGGGTCCCGCTGATCCTCGTTGGCCCGGGGCTGCCCGCCGGGCTCATCGTCGATGAGCCCGTGACCCTGACCGCACTCCTGCCGACGCTGCTCGCTCATCTCGGGCTACCGGCCGTCGAGACGCAGGAGCCTTCCTTCCTCCCGCTCCTCGAGGGCGCGGAGGTTCCCGGCGCGCCGATCTACTCCCAGGTCGGCAACCGCGAGTCGGAGCTCCACGAGTCCGTGATCGTCGACGGCCTGCGCTGCCTCCGCACGACCCTCGACGGTGAGGTCGCGGTCGAGCTCTTCGACTGGAACGCGGACGCGGGGGAGGAAGTCGATCTGTTCGCCGAACGCCCCGACGACGTCCGGCGCATGGTCGCCTTGCTCGACGGCCGTCGCGCGGAAGCCGAGCGGATCCGGGCGCTCCACCCTCCGGGCGAGGAGGAGACGGCGACCGGCGAGGAGGAGCGCGAGATCTCCGCGCTGGGCTACACGGGGGACGACGAGTGAATCGACTGATCGCGCTCCCCGTGCTCGCGCTCTTCTCCTGTGCCGAGGGTCCCGCCCCCGACCGGAGGCCCGACGTCCTGCTCGTCAGCATCGACACCCTGCGCGCGGATCGGGTCTCGTGCTACGGGAACGAGCGCGCGACGACGCCGTTCCTCGATCGCATCGCGTCCGAGGGAGTCCGCTTCGACGCCGCGCACGCGCCGGCGACGAACACGACGCCGAGCCACATGAGCATGTTCACCGGGCTCGACCCGATGACGCACGGCGTGCACACGGCGCGGCCCTCGAACAAGCCGACGGCGGCCCTGTCCGCGGACGTGCCCACGCTGCCGCAGATCCTCCGCAGGGCCGGCTGGCAGACCGCGGCCTTCACCGATCGCGGCGGCATGCCCCCGTCGGTCGGGTTCGGTCGCGGGTTCGAGCACTTGCGCTCCGAGTGGGAGTCGCTCCCGGCGAAGCTCGACGCGGTCGGAGCCCACCTCGACGGCGTTGCGGAGGACCGCCCGCTGTTCGTCTTCTTCCACACCTACGAGGTCCACGCGCCCTACCTCCCGCCGCGCGACGTTCACGGCCGCTACGCCGACCGGGACTACCGGGGGAAGTTCAGGAAGCGCTACGAGGGCACGGTCGACTTGCCTGTGAACGCCGCCTGGGACCAGAAGGCCCACTTCCTGTCGCGCTTCGACGACATGGACGAGACCGACGTCGCGTTCCTCTCGGCGCTCTACGACGAGGGTGTGGCGTACGCCGACCACGAGCTCGAGCGCTTGTGGCGCACCTGGTCCGCGGTGCGCGATCCCGAGAACACCCTCCTCGTCGTGCTCTCCGACCATGGCGAGGAGTTCCTCGAGCACGATGGCCTGGGCCACAAGCTCTCCCTCTACGGCGAGCTGGTCCGCGTGCCGCTCGTCGTGCGCGGGCGCGGCGTCGTGCGCGGTGTCGTCCGGGAATCCGTGAGCCTGACCGGCGTCTTCCCGACCGTGCTCGAGTACCTCGGGCTCCCCGTACCGTCGCGCACACAGGGAGCCTCGTTCCTCGCGGCGCTGCGCGACCCCGCGGCACCCGGTGAGCTGCCCCCCGTGTTCACCCAGACGGACAACCGGAAGAACCAGCGCTACGAGTCCGTCGCGGTCGGGAGTCTCCGGCTCCTCCGCGTCACGATCCGCGACGAGGAGGAGCTCCAGCTCTTCGACTGGAGCGAGGATCCCCTGGAGCAAGAGGACCTGATCGAGGCCCGCTCCGACGAGGTCGCCGAGCTCGTCCGCCTCCTCGACGTCCGCCGGGCGCAGTGCGACCGCCTGCGGGCGAAGATCGGTCCCAACCCGGAACAGGTACTGTCGGAGCAGGAGATCGACGAGCTCGAGGCGCTCGGCTACGTCGACGACGACTGAGCCCCGGCGCGAATCCCCGGAATCGTGACGGCCATCCACGCCACCTTGCGTTCGTGACGGTGGCAGCCGGGAGCACTACCCGGAGCGGCGTTCCGGAGGAGGTGGGCCTCCACGGGTCACTCGAGGCCCATCTCCTCCAACCCCTGCTCGTCGAAGCCGAGGGCGTGGCCCAGCTCGTGGTAGATCGTCGTGCGGATCTCGCGCGCCAGCGCTGCGGGGTCCGGGAAGGCCCGCTCGAGGTTGCGCTGGAAGAGCAGGATGCGCGGCGGCGCCTCGTCGTCCCCCGAGTCCATCAGCCCGAGCAAGTCCGGCGGGAATCCGCCGGCGACCAGCTCGGCCGTGGGGACCGGCTCGATCACGATGGGGACTTCCTCCAGGACCCGCGCGAACTCGTCGGGCAGAGCGCGACAAGCGAGGTCGACGAGGGCATCGAACTCCTCGTCGGAGAGCGTCCGCGGTGGAGGATACGCCTCGGGGTCCGTGTCGTGCGCGGCCTGGAGCTCGCGCCTGGCCCGGTCGTGGTCTCCCAGGAAGTCGCACGCGAGGGCGCGCTGGGCGTGGACCTCCGCCATCCACGACGGGTCCTCGACCTCGAGCGCCTCGAGCGTGGTGAGCGCGCGCGCGGGGGCTCCGGCGGCCAGGTGCACGAGGCCGTCCAGCCAGACGACGTCGGGATCCTCCGGGCCCCAGTATCCGGCGAGCGCATCGACGGACTCGCGCGCGAGGGCCGGCTCGGAGAGTCCGAGCCAGGCATGGGCAGCGCAGGCGAAGCGCTCCTCGATAGTCTCGGGGAGGCCCGCGAGGATCTCGAGCGCGTCCTCCTGACGTCCCTCCTCGACGGCGGCCCAGGCGCGGGCGAGCTCCTCGGCGTCCGTCACGACACCGACGCCCGGACCAGGCCGTGCTTCTCCATCCAGGCGACGAGGCGCTCGGCGTGCCAGGAAGGGCGTGCGGGCGAGACCGCCGCGGCCGCGGCGGCGACTTCGTGCGCCGGAGTGCGCTCCTCCGCGGCCGACAGCGCGCGCGCGAGCATGGCGTCGTCGAATAGGTTCTTCAGCTCGGGCAGGATCGGGTAGGGGAGGCCGGCCTCGCACATCGATTGCCCGAGCTCCGAGCGCTGGAGCAGCCGGTCGGAGTCGAGGTCGCCGCTCGCGTAGTGCCCGAATGCGCGGGCGTAATCGAGCGAGAGCGGATGGCGCGCCGGGCGCTTCGCTCCCGCGTCGAACGGTCTGGCCGCGAGCCTATGCCAGACCTCCTCGTACCGCGGAACGACGGTGCGCCAGTCGAAGTGCTCACGCGCGCGCGCCGCTGCCGCGGCCCCCATGCGTGCGCGCAGCTCGCGCGAGCCCGCGAGTCGCGCGAGCGCTGCGGAGAGAGCCTCGAGGTCCACCGCCACACCCTGGCCCAGGTACAGGTGCAGCGGGCGCTCGTAGAGCAGCGGGCCCGCATCGGAGAGCTCGGGGGGAGGTGCTTGCCAGCGCGTCTCGACCCGAACCCCGCACTCCTCGGTGACGGTCTCCTTGTAGCCGTCGTAGTCCGAGACCACGACCGGCAGGCCCGCGGCCATCGCCTCGACGACGGTGATGCCGAAGGTCTCCTGCGGGTTGTCCGTCGGAGAGAGGAACACGTCGGCGGCGGCCAGCACGTCGCGCTTCGCTTCCTCGGGGAAGTCCACCAGGAAGCGCACCTGTCCCTCGATCGAGAGGGCACGCGCGTAGAGCTGGAGCATCTCGGGCGTCTTCGTCCCCTGTCGCGCACCCGCGAGCAAGAGGACGGAATCCCCCTCGATCTCCCGGGCCGCGTCGCGGAACGCGGAGAGGACGGGGAAGAGGTCCATCTTGTCGAACTCGCTGAAGCGCGCGAGGACGAGGACGCAGAAGGCGTGACCCGGGATCTCCAGCTCGGCGCGGAGTCGAGCGCCATCACCGCCCCCGAGCGCCTCCGCATCGACTCCGAGCGGGACGACGGGGAGCTCGCACTCGAGCGGAGGGAGGGTCGTCCCGCGCGCGGCGAGCTCGTCCGCGAGCGAACCGAGGACTTCTTGCACGACGCGCTTTCCTGCCTCGCTCGAGCAGAACACGGCGTCGCAGTCGCGCGGCGGCAGGAGCAGCGTCCGCAGGTAGTCGTTGGTCGAGCGCGGGTAGCTGAGCGAGTGGATCTGGCCCGTGACGGGGACCGTGCGTGTCGCGTGGCGGTCGCGCATCCACAGGAGGTCGTGGAACCGCTCGAGGTGGGACCCGTGGTGGAGGACGGTGAGCTCGCCGTTGGCGAGGGCGGGCTCGAGCTCGAGGAGGTTGCGCACGACCAGGCGGTCTCCGAGTTCGCGCTGGAAGAGCGCGCGCACTTCCTCGGCGCCGGCCGACTCCCCCGTGAAGAAGTGGAAGGCGTCGAACTCCGCGTGCCGTGCCAGGGCGGTGACGAAGGCGGTGTTGGCCACCATGCGCCCGACGAGGACGCCGCTCCCGGCGCGGCCGTAGGAGAGCGACGTGGCGAGGGTCGCGAAGGTCCGCATCGAACGGGATCTTGCAGGTCGCGGGTGGGGGGGGCAATGGGTCGGTGGTGCCTGCAGTGAGTCGTGCGCGGTTGTTGCCGCAGTGCCGTAACTCTCCGCGCGCCGGCATCCGCCGGTGCGCGGAGAGTACGGCACTGCGGGGTGAGGCGCGCACGACTCCCTGTGGGCGTTCGGGGCTCGTCACGCCGGGTACGACGCGCGACCGCGAGGCACCACGGCACTCCGCCGATGGATGCGCCGGTACCCGGCGCGATGCCTCCCGGCGGGCGGAAGAAACCTCATGAAACACGCCGACATCGCCTAGGGCGGTCGGCTCACGAGCGGGAGCGCATGAGGCGCTCCGCTCGCG